>JBBDIW010000065.1:0-3407 GCA_040880165.1 Gemmatimonadota bacterium
CCGGTCTCCATGGACACGAACCGGACGCTGAACACGCCGGAAGTGATGATCCCCATCCGCTGCGACGTGCACGGGTGGATGAACTCGTACGTCGGCGTGGTGGCGCACCCGTTCCACTCCGTCTCGAACGGACAGGGCACCTTCGAGCTCCACACCCTCCCCCCGGGCGACTACGTCCTGGAGGCGTGGCACGAGCGGTACGGCACCGCCACGCAGAACGTCACCGTCGCCACCGGTGAGACCGCCGAAGTGACCTTCGACTTCGACGAGGGGATGGCCGCGAACGCCGTGGTGCCGCTCGGCGCGCCCATCGACCCGCACGGCACGCACGCGCTGAACGACGGTGACGCGTCCGCCGGGCACGCCTCCGTGCGCGCCGCCTCGTCGGGTTCCATGCCATGAACTGGCTCTTCAATCCGAGCGTCGCGACCTACGGCGCGAGCATCGACCAGCTCTACTACATCATCCTGGTGGTCACGGGGATCGTCTTCTTCCTCACCCAGGGGCTGCTCGTCTACTTCCTCATCCGGTACCGGACGAAGGAGGGGCGGAGGGCGGAGTACATCCACGGCAGCACGAAGGCCGAGGTCGTCTGGACGGCGATCCCCTTCGTGATCGTCGTGACGATCGCCCTGATGAGCAAATCGGTGTGGGACGAGATCCGCCACCCCTCCCAGATCCCCGAGGGGGCGATGGAGGTGCAGATCATGGCGAAGCAGTTCGAATGGACGGTGACGTATCCCGGGCCGGACGAGGTGCTCGGCACGGACGACGACTTCAGCCTGCTGAACCAGCTCCACATCCCGGTAAACCGCCCCGTCGTCGTGATGCTCGAGGCGGAGGACGTCATCCACTCCTTCTTCGTTCCGGAGTTCCGGGTGAAGCAGGACGCCGTTCCCGGGATGCGAACGCCGGTCTGGTTCGAGGTGATGGAGACCGGAGAATACGTCATCGGCTGCGCGGAGCTCTGCGGCACCGGGCACACGCGGATGAGCGGCACCGTCACCGTCCACTCGGAGAGTGATTTCCACTCGTGGATCGCCCAGAGAACCGCACAGGCGGAGGATTCCTGATGGATACGACGATGAGCGGGACGGCGGCGGGCGCCGGAGGTCACGACCACGCGCACCACGAGCCCTCCTTCATCCGGAAGTACGTCTTCTCGACCGATCACAAGACGATCGCGAAGCAGTTCCTCTTCCTCAGCCTCTTCTTCCTGCTGGTGGGCGGGCTGCTCGCGATGATCATGCGCTGGCAGCTCGCGTACCCCAACGTGCCGATGCCGGGAGGGACGCTCCTTCCGGAGACGATGGCGCCGGGCGGCATCATCCTGCCCGAGTTCTACAACTCGGCGGTCACGATGCACGGGACGTTCATGATCTTCTTCGCGATCATGCCGCTCCTGGTCGGCGTCTTCGGCAACCTGCTCATTCCGCTCCAGATCGGGGCGGACGACATGGCCTTTCCGCGGCTGAACATGTGGTCCTTCTGGATCGCGGTGCCGGCGGGAATGATCATGCTGGCGAGCTTCGCCGTGGAAGGCGGGGCGGCGGGCGCGGGGTGGACGTCGTACGCGCCGCTCAGCACGTCCGGCGAGTGGACCGGCGTATACTGGGGACAGCGGCTCTGGCTGATCAGCCTGATCATCCTCGGCTTCAGCTCGCTCGCGGGCGCGGTCAACTACATCACGACCGTGATGAACATGCGGGCGCCCGGCATGACCTGGTTCCGCCTGCCGCTGGCGACCTGGTCGCTCTTCGTCACGGCGATCCTCATTCTGCTCGCGATCCCGATCCTCACGGGCGCGCTCATCATGCTGCTGACGGACCAGACGATCGGCACGGCGTTCTTCCGGGCCGAAGTCGGGGGCGAGCCGCTCCTCTGGCAGCACCTCTTCTGGTTCTTCGGGCATCCGGAGGTCTACATCCTCATCCTGCCGGCCTTCGGCATCGTCTCGGAGATCATCGCGAACGGCTCCCGCAAGCCGATCTTCGGCTACCACGCGATGGTGCTCGCGATCATCGCCATCGCCTTCCTCGGGTGGATCGTGTGGGGCCACCACATGTTCCAGAGCGGCATGAACCCGATGCTGGGCACGACCTTCATGGTCTCGACCATGGCCATCGCGGTGCCGAGCGCCATCAAGGTCTTCAACTGGCTGGGCACGCTCTGGCGCGGAAACATCCACTTCCACACGCCGATGCTGTACGCGCTGGCGTTCGTGTCGATGTTCATCATCGGCGGGCTGTCCGGGATCTTCATGGCTTCGACCCCGGTCGACATCTACCTGCACGACACCTACTTCATCGTCGCGCACATCCACTACGTCCTCTTCGGAGGCAGCCTCTTCGCCATCTTCGCGGGCATCACCTTCTACTTCCCGAAGATGTTCGGCCGGATGATGAACGAGACGATGGGGAAGGTCCACTTCTTCCTCACCTTCATCGCGTACAACCTCGTCTTCTTCCCGATGCACGGGCTGGGGATCGAGGGGATGATGCGGAGGCTCTCGGACCCGACGCAGTACGGCTTCCTGGCGGAGCTCCAGCCCTGGCAGATCCTCATCTCGCTGAGCGCGTTCGCGCTGATCACCGTGCAGCTCGTCTACGTGGTGAACTTCTTCTGGAGCATGCGGCGCGGGGAAGTGGCCGGAAACAACCCGTGGAAGGCGAACTCGCTGGAGTGGGTGGCACCGTCACCGCCGCCGCACGGCAACTTCGAGGAAATCCCGGTCGTCTACCGCGGGCCGTACGAGTACAGCTCGCCGGAGTCGGACGACGACTTCCTTCCGCAGAACGTGCCGGTGCGATCCGACCGGGTGCCGCTTGCGGAACCCTTGACCGCCAACCGGGGAGCCTGACGATGACCACAGCGACACTCACCGTCGACCGGCGGCCGATGCCGGGAATGAAGGTCTACAACCTGAAGCTGGGGATGTGGGTCTTCCTCCTCTCGGAAGTGATGTTCTTCACCTCGCTCATCGGCTCGTACATCATCCTGCGCTTCGCCCATCCGGACCAGTTCGCGGCCCCCGGCGAAGTGCTGAACGTCCCCCTCACCGCCATCAACACCTTCGTCCTGATCTGCTCCAGCGTCACGATGGTGAAGGCCTTCGCCGCCGTGCAGCATGGAGACCAGAAGGGGCTCAGGATGTGGCTCCTCGCGACGATCGTGCTGGGCGCGTCGTTCGTGGGGGTGCAGGTCTACGAGTACATCCACCTGGTCCACGACGGCTTCGTGCCGGACGCCGCGGCGTACTCCGCGGGCGGGGGCGTGCTCTACGGCTCCACCTTCTACCTGATGACCGGTTTCCACGGGCTCCACGTCACGATCGGAGTCCTCTGTCTCATCTTCGTCTGGTTCAAGTCGATGCGGGGCGCGTACACCGCGGGCAACGCCGGCGGCGT
>JBBDIW010000066.1:0-3374 GCA_040880165.1 Gemmatimonadota bacterium
CCCCAGCTCGTCGGGGTGGCGGAGCTGGTCGGGGCGCGCGGCGTCACCTTCTGGATCGCGCTTTCCAACGGTGTCCTTGCGACCGCCATCCTGCACCGGAAAGGAGCGCGGCGGAACCTCGCGGCCCCGGCCTTCGCGCTCGTCGTCCTCGTTCCGATGGCGTGGGGCGTCTGGCGGGCGGCCACGCTCGAAATGCGCGCTGTGGGGGAGGTCGCGGTGGTGCAGCCGAACATCCCGCCGGAGGTGAAGCTGGACCGGGACGAGGCGACGGACAGCACCATGCGGGCGCTCGAGGCGCTGATGCCTGGACTGCGCGCGCCCGTCACGCTCGTCGTCTGGCCGGAGGTCACCCTGCCGGAGGTCGTCCGTGCCCCGGAACAGGAGTCGCTGCGGGAACGCGTGAGGGTGCTCGCCGCGGCCGCCGGGAGCGACATCCTCCTGGGAGGCTACGGGTTCCGGGCGGCGGCCGATCGAAGTGCGGGCGGCGGCGGACCCGGGATCATCGCCGAGCGGAGCCATCGTCCGGGCGAGGAAGGGGTAAGGGGCCCCACGATCTACAATTCGGCATTCGTCATGACGCCCTCCGGCCTGGGCGACTTCGAATATTCCAAGCGCGACCTCGTGCCGATCATCGAGCGCGTCCCCTTCGCGAATCCGGACTGGTTCCCGGACCGGCGATACTACGGGTCGCTGGGCCGCGGAGGCGTGGAATCGCGTGAGCCCGCCCGCGCCGGCGGCGTCGCCTTCGGCGTGCTCATCTGCTACGAGTCGATCTTCGCCGAGTCGTCGCGGGCGTTCCGGCGGGCCGGGGCGGACGTCCTGCTCAATATCACGAACGACGCCTGGTACGGGCGCGATGTCTGGTACGGGAGAACCACCGCGCTCTGGCAGCATCCGGCGCACATGGTGATGCGCGCGATCGAGAACCGGGTGGGCGTGGCGCGCGCCGCGAACACCGGGATCTCGCTCTTCATCGACCCGGTCGGACGCGTCTACGGACGCGCTCCGCTCTTCGAGCCCGCGCTCGGCCAGGCGGTCGTGTATACGACGGACGGCCTCACGCTCTACGCCCGGCTGGGGGACGTGACGGGCAGGGGCGCGCTGTTCGCCACCCTGCTTCTTCTCTTCCACGCCGGGCGCCGGGGGCGGAGGCCCGTCGCCACCGGCGCGCAAGCCGGACACGGCACGTGATGCGTGCCCGCTACCCATGTTCTGCTTCCCGGCTTGAAATGGGCCCTCACCTCCTCTATATTTTCCCCGTGTCACGCCTGAAACTCCGCCGGAATGCGCCGGAGCGGCGGACACGCGCAAGACGGGCCCTCGGGGCCCGTTCATTTTTTTGGATGGAGAAGCACCATGAAAGCAGGAATACATCCCGACTACAAGCCGGCGGTCATCTCGTGCGCCTGCGGGAACCGGATCGAGACCCGCTCCGTCAAGGAGGACATCTCCGTCGAGATCTGCTCCGTATGCCACCCCTTCTACACCGGCAAGCAGCGGCTCGTGGACACCGCCGGGCGGGTGGAGCGCTTCAAGCGGAAGTACGCGGACGACAAGAAGTAGAAGTTTTCCACCCACTCCCTGAAAGGCGCTCGCCCCCCGCGGGATATGCATGGGGCCCGTGCAAACGCTCGCGACGCCGCTCGTATTGCAGATGACGCACGCGACGCACAGGACGCACGCTGCGCTCGCAGCGTCGGAACCGGGGCCCGCGGTACTTCGTCGAGGGTCCTCGGGAGGACGGCCGGGAATGTCCCGGCCGTTTTTTCATGCTGCACGGACGTTCGGAATGAAGGCACGACAACTCTGGAGGGAGGGCGGGTGAGAGAGCACGTGCTGGACGCGCGGCTCGAGAAGCGCCTTCTCGAAGTCGTGGAGCGGTTCGAGATCGTGAGCGTCCAGCTCACGGATCCCGAGGTCGTCCGTGACCTGGACCGCCTGCGGCGGCTGGGGCAGGAGCGGGCCGAGCTCGAGCCGGTGGTCGACGCCTACCGGGAGATCCGCACCGTCCTCGAGGAGCTCCGGGGCGCGCGCGAGATCGCTGCGGAGACCGAAGACCCGGAGATGCGCGCGATGGCCGACGACGAGGTCGAGGGGCTGGAGGCGCGCTACGAACGGCTCACCGGGCGCGCGCGCCGGCTGCTCATCCCGAAGGATCCGCTGGAGGACCGCCCGGCCGTGGTGGAAGTGCGCGCCGGAACCGGCGGCGACGAAGCCGGCCTCTTCGCGGCCGACCTGATGCGGATGTACCGCCGGGTCGCCGAGCGGAACCGGTGGAGCGTGGAGCTTCTCGATCTGTCCGAAGGGATTCCCGGCTCCGTGAAGGAGGCGATCTTCCTGGTGAAGGGCCGGGGCGCCTACGGGAAGCTCCGCCACGAATCCGGCGTCCACCGTGTGCAGCGGGTGCCGGAGACCGAGAGCCAGGGCCGCATCCACACCTCGGCCGCGACCGTGGCCGTCCTGCCGGAAGCCGAGGAGGTGGACCTGAAGATCGAGCCCAACGACCTCCGCATCGACGTCTTCCGCTCCTCCGGACCGGGCGGGCAGTCCGTGAACACCACGGATTCCGCGGTGCGCATCACGCACGTGCCCACGGGCGTGGTCGCCACCTGTCAGGACGAGAAGTCGCAGCTCAAGAACAAGACAAAGGCAATGAAAGTGCTTCGCAGCCGCCTTCTCGACCGGATGATCGCGACGCAGGAGGCGGAGCGCGCCAGCGAGCGGCGCACGCAGATCGGCACCGGCGACCGTTCCGCCAAGATCCGGACCTACAACTTCCCGCAGAACCGCGTCACGGACCACAGGATCAACCTGACCCTGCACCGTCTCGAGGAAATCCTGGACGGCGACATGGACGAGCTCCTCGAGGCGCTCGCGCTCGCCCAGGAGGAGGAGCGGCTGGAGGAGATGGCCGGTTGAACGCCGCCACGGACGCGCCCCTCCCGGCCCCGGAAGACGGGCCCCCGGAACCGGGTGCCGCGTGGACGGTGCTGCGCATGATGGGGTGGAGCGGGAAGTACCTCCAGGCGAAGGGCGTGGAGCGGGGCCGACTGGACGCCGAGTACCTGCTGGCGGACCTGCTGGGATGCGGCCGGCTCGAGCTCTACCTGCAGTACGATCGCCCGCTCACCGAGACGGAGCTCGCCGCGTTCAGGAAGCGACTGCTGCGCCGGGCGGCGCGGGAGCCGCTGCAGTACATTCTGGGGCGCACGGCCTTTCGCGATCTGGATCTCCTGACGGACCCGAGGGTTCTGATTCCCCGACCCGAGACGGAGGGACTGGTCGAGGCCGTGCTCGATTGGGCCCGCGGCCGCGCCGGATTGCGCGCCGTGGACATCGGCACGGGGAGCGGCGCCATTGCGCTCTCGCTGGCG
>JBBDIW010000067.1:0-3911 GCA_040880165.1 Gemmatimonadota bacterium
ATCGTGGTGAACGACGCCATCGTGAAGGTGGACTTCATCAACCAGGCGCGCTCGCGCGGGATGGCCGTGCGCGACGCGATCCTGGAGGCGGGCCGCGTGCGCCTCCGCCCGATCGTGATGACGACGGTGACCACGGTGCTGGGGCTGACGCCGATGGCGCTCGGCATCGGGCGCGGCGCCGACCTGCGGGCGCCCCTGGCCATCGCGGTGATCGGCGGGCTGATCGTGGCCACGCTCCTCACGCTGATCGTCGTGCCCGTCATCTACTCGGTGGTCGAGGGGGTACGGGAGCGGCTGGGCGCCCCGGCGTCGGAGGCGGCGCCGGCGCGGGCCCCGGGGCTCGACGGCGGCGGGGGCCCCTCGCCCCGGCCGGCGCTGTGACGGCCGGAGCCATGCACCGCCCGCCGCCATCGCCCTTCGCCGCGGGCGCGGACCGATGCTGATCCGGATCGGGATCCGGCGGCCGGTCGCCGTGACGATGACCTACCTGGCGGTTGCGCTGCTGGGGGTGGCCGCGTGGCAGAACATCCCGATCGAGCTTCTCCCGAACACGGAGCTTCCCCGCCTCACGATCGAGGCCCAGTGGCCGGGGTCTTCCCCCGAGACGGTGGAGGCGTTTCTCACCTCCCCCATCGAGGCCACGATCCAGCAGCTGCGCGGCGTCGAGAACGTGATCTCCACCTCGTTCGAAGGCCGGACCCAGGTCCGCGTGGATCTCGCGCGCTCTACCGACATGGACTTTGCCCGGCTCGACCTTTCGGAGCGGCTGGCCACCCTGCGCGAGGACCTTCCGCCCGGCATCACGAACCTGTCCATCCGGCCGTACATCCCCGAGGAGTTCCAGACGCAGTACAACCGCCCCTTCCTCCGCTACACCTACACGGGACCGTACACGCTGGAGGCGCTCCGGGCGCACCTGGACGCTGTCGTCGTGCCCGAGCTCAGCCGGATCGACGGGGTCTCGGAGGTCATCCCGATGGGCGGGCGGGAGCGGCTCCTCGAGATCGAGCTGGACGAGGATCGCATCACCGCGCTCGGCTTCACGCCTTCGATGATCGGCCAGCGCATCGCCGAGCTCGACCTGGTGCGGGAAGCCGGAACCGTCCGGCGTGGAGACCGCGAGTGGACCGTGACGGTAGCCAACCGCCCCGTCTCGGTGGACGAGGTTCGGGATGCGCTCCTCCCGATTCCCGGGGGAGCGTTCGTGCGGCTGGGCGACGTGGGCCACGTGCGGGACGGCTTCGAGGAGCTGCGCAGCCTGTACCGGATCGACGGTCGGGAGGCGATCTCCTTCATCGTGATGCGCGAAGCCGGCTCGAACACGGTGCGCGTGGCGGACGCCGTGAAGGCGCGCATGGCGGAGCTCGAGCGGCTGAACCCCGGCGGCGTACGCGTCCTCCTGGACGACGACCAGAGCGAGGACATCCGGCGCGAGCTCACCGACCTCCGTTCGCGGGCCGGCGTCTCCGCGATCGTGATCTTTCTCGTGCTCCTGCTCTTCCTGCGCTCGTTCCGGTCCGCCGGCATCATCTTCGCCACGATCGTCTTCTCCGTCCTGATCTCGCTGAACCTGATCTACTTCGGCGGGCTCACGCTGAACCTCCTGACCCTGATGGGCCTCGCGATGGGCTTCGGGCTCATCGTCGACAACTCGATCGTGGTGCTGGAAAGCGTCTACCGGAAGTGGCAGGCGGGCGAGACGCCGGCCGACGCCGCGGAGCATGGGACGAAGCAGGTCGTGCTCCCCATCCTGGCCGCGACCGCCACGACGCTCATCGTCTTCGTTCCCTTCGTCTACCTCCAGGGCGAGCTGCGCATCTTCTACGTTCCGCTCGCGATCGTGGTGGGGCTGACCCTGCTCGCGTCGCTCTTCGTGGCGTTCACCTTCATCCCGTCGCTCGGCTCGCGGGTGCTCGACGTGGGTGGGCGAGGCGGCGGGGGACTCGGGATGGCGGCGGCGGGAGCGGAATCCGCTTCCCCACACAAGCGCCCGCTCTACATCCGCTTCTACTCGGCGCTGGTCGGCTTCACGATCCGCATGCCATGGATCGCCGTCGCGGTGACGGTTCTCGTCTTCGGCGGCTCCTGGCACCTCTTTGACACGTACGTAACGCGCGGCGTCGTGTGGGGCGGAGGATGGGGCCAGCAGACGTACATCACGGTCAACATCGGACTTCCGCGAGGATCGGATCTCGACCGGACGGACGAGCTGGCCCGCTTTTTCGAGGAGAAGCTGCTGGAGCTGCCCGAAGTGGAGCGCTTCGTGACGAGCGCCTCGGCCACGCAGGCGCAGATCCGCGTGACGTTCCCGGATTCGCTGGAGCTCACTCAGGTCCCCGTGCTCATCAAGGACCAGATGGTGGCGTACAGCCTGGGCTTCACCGGCGCGACGATCCGGGTCTACGGCTTCGGACCGTCGTTCTACGGCGGCGGGGGCGGCGCGCCCAACTTCAGCATGACGATCCTGGGCTACAATTACGAACGGGTACGCGACATCGCGGAGGACGTAGGCGGCCGCCTGTCGAGCATCTCGCGCATCCGCGACATCGACACGAACGCGTCGGGAAACTTCTTTCAGCGCGACCGGGCGACCGAGTTCGCGGTGCGGATCGACCGCGACGCCCTCAGCCGCTACGACATGTCCGTGCTGGAGCTCGTGCGCGAGATGCAGTCCGCGGTCGCCGGAAGGGGGCAGCAGCGGAGCGTGAAGATCGGTGGGGACGACGTCCGCTACGAAGTGAAGCTCGAGGGCTTCCTCGATCTGGACGTGCGGGCGCTCGAGGAGACGGTCGTCACCGCGCCCAACGGGACGGCACTCCGACTCGGCAACGTGATTACCGTGACGCCGCGCGACGTTCTCAGCCAGATCCACCGCGAGAACCAGCAGTACCAGCGCAGGGTCGCATACGAGTTTCGCGGCCCGCAGCGCCTGGGCGAGATCTTCCACAACGAGGCCATCGCCGCCACGTACCTCCCGCCGGGCTACTCGATCGAGGCCCGCCGGCAGTTCTCCTGGAGCCGCGAGGAGCGCCAGCAGATCTACATGGTGCTCCTGATCTCGATCCTGCTCGTCTACATGGTGACCGCCGCGCTCTTCGAGTCGCTGCGGCAGCCGCTCTGCGTGCTCCTCACGGTGCCGATGGCGCTGATCGGGGTTTTCCTGATCTTCTTCTACACGAACGCGAGCTTCACGCGGGAGGCGTACATCGGCGTGATCATGATGGGCGGCATCGTCGTGAACAACGCGATCCTCCTGGTGGACCACATCAACCGGATGCGGCGCGACTTCCGCCTCCCCCTGGAGGCCGCGATTCTGCGCGGCACCCTGGAGCGGGTGCGGCCCATCCTCATGACGACCGCGACCACCGTCCTGGGGCTCCTTCCCCTCGTGCTCTTCAGCGCCGCCGCGGATTCGACGATCTGGAACGCACTGGCGTACGCCCTCATCGGCGGCCTGCTGTCATCCACGCTCTTCGTGCTGACGACGACGCCCGCCCTGTACGCGCTCTTCGAGGGAAGGCAGGTCGGCGCGGTGGAGACCGTCGACGCGGACGCCCCCGGAAGCGGTGGCTCCCCCGAGGAGCCCGCAACGTCGACTCCCGACCCCTCCGCGGAACCACCCCCTTTCCCCGCGTGATCGCGCGCGCCGGTGCCAACCCGGCGCGGCGCGCATGAGCAGCGCGCTCGACCGGACGAGGTTTCCAACCCGTCACGGAGGCCCCCTCGAAGGCATGCGTGAAGCTTTGGCGCCCATACGGGCCCCCAATCCTTCACGGATTCCAATCGGTGCCGCACGCGTGACGGATCGAAGCCCTCACAGGGCCGCTATCCTTCACGGATCTCATTCCCCACGCATGCGTGAAGGATTGGGCACCACATGCAACCCGGGTCCCCGCATTCCAATGCGCGCG
>JBBDIW010000067.1:4011-5740 GCA_040880165.1 Gemmatimonadota bacterium
GAGTCCGGTTCGCCCCTTCGCCCACGGGCTTCCTCCACGTAGGAGGCGCCCGTACCGCCCTCTTCAACTGGCTCCTGGCCCGCAAGAAAGGGGGCACCTTCATCCTCCGCATCGAGGACACGGACCGCGAGCGCTCCACGCCGGAGATGACGCAGGCGATTCTGGATTCGATGGCCTGGCTCGGGCTGGACTGGGACGAGGGGCCCCTGTTCCAGAGCGACGGGATCGAGCGGCACCGGGCCGACGTGCGGAGGCTTCTGGACGACGGCCTCGCCTACCGCGACTTCACGACGTCGGAAGAGCTCGCGCGCGACCGCGAAGAGCTGCAACGCTCGAACACGAGCATGCGCGCCGCCCGCCGGAAGGCGGAGGCGATGGCGCCGGGAGAGGCGGAAGAGCGCGCGGCGGCCGGGGAGGTGCACGCGGTGCGCTTCCGGGTTCCGCACGGTGAAACCGTCTGGAACGATACGGTGCACGGGGAAATGCGATTCGCGAACGACGAGATCGACGACCTCGTCATCCTGCGCAGCGACGGTTCGCCCACGTACAACCTCGCCGTGGTCTCGGACGACGCGGACATGCGCGTGACGCTGGTCATCCGCGGCGACGACCACCTTTCGAACACGCCGAAGCAGATCCTGCTGCACGAGGCGCTCGGGCACACCCCGCCCACCTTCGCCCACGTCCCGATGATCCTCGGGCCGGACGGAAAGCGCCTCTCGAAGCGGCACGGCGCCACCGCCGTCGGCGAGTACGAGGGGCAGGGGATCCTCCCGGACGCGATGGTCAACTTCCTCGCGCTGCTCGGCTGGTCTCCCGGCGACGACCGGGAGGTCATGACGCGCGCGGAGCTCCTGGAGAGCTTCACCCTGGAGCGGGTGCTGAAGAAGAGCGCGGTCTTCGACGTGAAGAAGCTGGAATGGCTGAACGGCCAGCACCTGTCGCGCACGTCGGCGGCCGAGCTGGAGCCCGGGATCACGAAGCGGCTGGTCGAGGGCGGGAAGGCCCGCGCCGAGGAGCTGGCGGCGCGCGAGGCTGGGTATCTCGGCCTGATCGATCTCCTCAAGGTACGTGCACGCACGCTGGACGAACTGGCCGAGCAGGTGGCGGCGTACCTCCCCGAGGAGGTCGAGTACGACCCCCAGGCGGTCGCGAAGCACTGGGAGAAGAATCTCGAGGCAGCGCTCGAGTATCTTACCCGCATGCGCGGGACGTTCGAGGCGTGCCAGTGGGAGGAGGAGTCCCTGGAGGAGGCGCTCCGGAGCCTCGCCGAGTCGTTGGGGAAGGGGGCCGGCAAGCTGATTCACCCCCTGCGGGTCGCGTTGACCGGGCAGGCCGTCAGCCCGGGAATCTTCGAGGTGCTCGTGGTCATCGGGCGCGAACGCTCGCTCGCCCGGATCGAAGAGGCAATTCGTCTCCTCGGCGCGCGCTCGCCGGCCCGGGACACGTGACGCTTTCTTGACACCTTTTCCTGCGGGGCATTAACCTATCCGTCCGCTGCCGCGAAATACGGCAGCGAGGGCCGAACGTTCGGCAACCCCATGGAGTCCCGGATGCCCTCAGCGCTGACCGACCTCGAGCAGAAGATCCTGGACTACATGGTGTTCTATCTGCGCTCGAACACCTACCAGCCCTCCATCCGCGAGATCGGCGAGGAGTTCGGGATCAAGAGCACGAAGACGGTGTCCGAGCATCTGCAGGCGCTGGCGGAGAAGGGGTACCTGGAGCG
>JBBDIW010000067.1:5840-21353 GCA_040880165.1 Gemmatimonadota bacterium
CGAAGACGGTGTCCGAGCATCTGCAGGCGCTGGCGGAGAAGGGGTACCTGGAGCGCGACCCGTCCCGCTCCCGCGGCATCCGGATTCTGGGCATGGATCTGGACCCCCAGACCATCTCCGTGCCCTGCTTCCGCGAAATTCCGGACGACCGCGACACCCTCCCGGCATCGCGCGCGGAGACCCACTTTTCAATGGACCGTCGCATCGCCGGTGCCAAGGGCGCGTTCTTCGTGCGGGCGCGCGGGGACGAGATGCTCGGGCTGGGGCTCAGCGAGGGAGACTTCCTCCTGGTGGAGCCGGCGAGGCCGGACCAGATCGCCGATGGCGACGTGGTGGCCGCCCGCAGCGGGGAGCGCCGCGCGTTCTTCCGGCTCTCCCGCGACGGTTCGTCCGTGCTCCTCCGGCCGTCGCTCCCGGACGCGCCCCCCATCCCGGTGGAGGACATGAACGGGACGATCCTCCTGGGCCGGGTGACCGCGCTCTACCGGCGCATGAACGGCGTCGGCGCGGTGATGAGCACCACGGCGCACTGACGCCCCGACACTCGGTTCCGGGTACGGACGGGTGGTGCCCTCGAGCGGTTCCGCCGGACTTCTTCAACAGCCCTCCAGGAGACGCGTGAGCGGCACACTCCCGACGGGTGACTTCCTCCCTCCTCGGCCCGGCGACCGCACCTGGATGGCGCGCGCGCTCGAAATGGCCCGGGCGGCCGAGGTGGGCGGAGAAGTGCCGGTGGGCGCGGTCGTCGTTCACGAGGGGCGGCTGCTGTCCGAGGGCTTCAACCTCACGGTCACGCGCGCGGACCCCACGGCGCACGCCGAAGGGGTCGCGATCCGCGAGGCGGCCCGGCGGCTGGGTGACTGGCGCCTCCTCGGCACCACGCTGTACGTCACCCTCGAGCCGTGCGCCCAGTGCGCGGGCTCCATCGTGCTCGCCCGGATCCCCAGGGTCGTGTACGGGGCGAGTGATCCCAAGGCCGGGATGGCGGGCAGCCTGGGAAACCTCCTCCAGGACCGGCGCCTGAACCACAGGGCGGAGGTCACCGCCGGCGTCCTCGCGGACGCCTCCGCCGAGCTGCTGACGAACTTCTTCCGGGCGCGCCGTCGATGAAGCTCCACCCCTCCTGCTCGAATCCCGGCCGGCTCCTCCTGGCTTCACTCCCCCTCCTCGTCGCCTTCTCGGGCTGCACGATGGTCGGGCCGCCGCCGTCGGCGCGTCCGGCCCCGACCTTGGAGCGGCCGGCCCCGCAGGACGCCCCGTCCCCCGCGACCGTCGCCGACCCTCCGCCGCAGGGCCGGCCGGCGACCGCCGCCGTTCTGCCGCCCCGCACGACCGGCGACGCCGGCCGGATCGCGCCCCTGACGTTCAGCGAGGTGCGAGCCCTGTGGGTGGTCCGCACCGCGCTGAGCCACCCGGACTCGGCACGTGCCATGGTGCGCCGGGCGGACGAGGCCGGCTTCAACACGCTCATCGTCCAGGTGCGCGGGCGCGGAGACGCCTACTACGGCAGCCGCTGGGAGCCCCGTTCCCACACACTCGCCAACCGGCCACGCGACTTCGATCCGCTCGACGTCGTGCTGCGCGAGGCGCACGTGCGCGGAATCCACGTGCACGCCTGGGTGAACACGCACCTGATCGCGAGCGCAAACGTGCTTCCCGACGATCCCGACCACCTGCTCCACCGGCGCCCCGACCTTCTCGCGGTGCCGCGCGAGCTGGCGCGGGAGCTCTACACCCTCGACCCCCGGGATCCGCGCTACGTCGACGCGCTCGTGCGCTGGACCCGGCAGAACGCCGACCGGGTGGAGGGCCTCTACACGAACCCCGCGCACCCCGAGGTCCGGGAGCACATGTACTCGCTCTGGATGGACCTCCTCGAGCGGTATCCCCTGGACGGCATCCACTTCGACTATATCCGCTACGCGACGCCGGACTTCGACTACTCCCGCGAGTCGCTTCTCCGCTTCCGCGAGTGGATGATCCCCCGGCTCGCGGCCGACCGGATCCGGGAGCTCGACCGGAGCATGGGCGCCGATCCGCTGACGTACCCGCTCGCGTATCCCGCCGAGTGGGGCGACTTCCGGCGCGAGCAGAACACGCGGCTCGTGGAGCGCATCTACTTCGGGGTGAAGAAGCGGCGTCCGGCCGCCCTCGTCTCCGCGGCCGTCTTCGCGAACGCAGCGGACGCGTACGGCGCCCGGTACCAGGAGTGGGAGCGGTGGCTCCGCAGCGGGATCGTGGACGTCGTCGCGCCCATGGCGTACACCACGGAGGACGGCGTCTTCGCCGAGCAGATCCGCACGGCGGTCGCGGCCGCGGGTGACGGGGGCCGCGTCTGGGCCGGCATCGGCGTGTACCGGAACAGCTTCGGCGGCACGATGAGCAAGATCGGCATCGCGCGGGGCGAGGGCGCGGGCGGCATCGTGCTCTTCTCGTACGACTGGACGGTTCAGCGCGAGGGGATCAGCGCCGCCGGCGGGCCCTACCTTCCCCGCATCCGCGACGAGGCGTTCCACGCCCCTGTCAGCGCCGGAGTTCCGGTTCCGGCGCCGGTGCGGCGGTAGTCCGTTTCGGCGCCCCTTCCTCCGCGCCGGAGTCGGGTCGGTGCATGATCCAGAGCAGCCACCCCCCGCCGACGAGACCCGTCGCGAGGCTTCCCGCACCGAGCAGTCGAAGGAGGCTCCCGACGAGCTGGTCCTGCTCCAGCAGACCGGTCCGTCCAAGGAGGTAGTGCCAGTCATGAATCGGCGTGCCGGATCCGGGCGAGACGAGGTTCAGCATCCGGGCCCGCGCATCCTCGGCGTAGCGCGCCACGCCATAGAGGCTCGTCCCCAGCCAGCACACGGCCACGGCGATCCCGAAGTAGTCCTCCTGTCGGAGAAACATCCAGGCCGCGACGATGGGGGCGGCGAGTTGGAGCAGGGTTCCCCCGGCGATCATCCCGAACTCGCCCAGGGGCATGACACCGAACGGCATGAAGAGGTAGTGCCCCACCTCGTGGATCCCGAGATTCAGGCCCCCGAAGAGGCTCTGGTACTCGCGGTCCCCGAGATGCCGCAGGAAGACGACGCCCAGCCAGAGGAGCAGGGGAAGCCGCACCATCCAGCTCCGGCCCCGGGCCCAGAGGGCGGCGCGATCGCGGAGCGATCGGGGCGGGGGCATCGTGGAAGCTGGATCCGCTGTGCGCATCCGGTCGCTCCGGGGAGAAGGGAAGGCGGGCGTGGGCGCCCCCTCGATTCCCCGCACGCTACGGGTTCAGCATCCAGATCGAAAGGTTGAGCGCCGCCGCGAAGGAGACCCAGGCGAGGTACGGGACCAGGAGGAAGCCCGCGACGAGGTGCATCCGGAAGAAGAGCACCACCGTCGCGAGCAGCGTGATCCAGAGCAGGGCAATGTCCACGAGACCCGCGCCCGGGGATTCCATTCCGAAGAAGAGTGCGGACCAGAGCGCGTTGAGGACGAGCTGGACCAGGAAGAGTCCCAGCGCGAGGCGCGCCCCGTCGAAGTCGCGTCTTTGCCAGACGAGCCAGGCCGCGACCGCCATCGCGACGTAGAGCACCGTCCAGACGGGCCCGAAGACCCGGCCGGGCGGCGTCCACTCCGGCTTCGTCAGTTCGTCGTACCAGGACCCGGGCGTGAACTGCGAGCCGAACACGGCCGCCACGGCGACCACCGCGAGCCAGCCGACGAGCCCCAGCCATTCCCGCGTCCGTTCGCCCTCCATCGTCGCCGTCGTCAATCTCCCCTTTCCCGTTCCGGTCCGGTGTGCCCCAGCGCCGAGCGTGCGGGCATGCCTGTCGTTCGAGGCAAGATTCCGGCCGTCAGCCGGCCCTGGGGTCCGCGGTGCCGGACGATGTCACGTCCGGGGGCGGGGCGTCCGGAGCGACCGCGCCCAGCCGTGCGGCGCGCGCCTCGTGAAGAACGCGCGTCCAGGGTGGCCATCGGGAAGCGCCGCGCGGCGCGAAGAAGTCGGCTCCCCCCGAGCCCGGCGGTGCGGGAAGCGTGGCTCTCCCGAAGTGGCCGCACGTCGTTGACTTCCCGCGAGGGGCGGGCCACTTTCCGGCACCCGAAAATCCCCGAGTCTCCGGAGCGCGGTCCGTATGAGCCAGTTCGACCGAGTCACGATCATGAACGAGGACGCGGTTCGCCGCGCGCTCGCCCGCATGGCGCGGGAGATCGTGGAGATGAGCGAGGGGACGGAACGCCTCGCCCTCATGGGAATCGAACGGCGCGGTACCCAGCTCGCCCAGCGGCTCCAGGTCGAGATCGAGAAGGCCGAGGGAACGGCACCGCCCTGCGGCTCGCTGGACATCACGCTCTACCGCGACGACCTCATGGTGATCGGGCCCCGTCCGGTGGTGGGCGAGTCGCGGCTCCCGCCCGACGGCATCGACGAGCGCACGATCGTGATCGTCGACGACGTTCTCTTCACTGGGCGGACGATCCGCTCCGCGCTGAACGAGCTCACCGACTGGGGTCGTCCGGCGCGCATCTACCTCTGTGTGCTCGTGGACCGCGGCGGGAGGGAGCTTCCCATCCAGCCGGACGCGGTGGGGAGGAAGGTCGAAGTCTTCCCGCATCAGCGGGTGGAGGTGCTCGTACCCGAAGTGGATGGTCGGCTGGGCGTCGACATCGTCAACACACCGCCGGAGGCTGCGTGAACCGGAGCGTCTCGTCGCTGGGCAAGGATCTGATCGGTCTCGAATACCTCTCGGCGGATCAGCTCCGCGGTATTCTGGACACCGCCGAACCCTTCAAGGAGATCTCCGAGCGCCGCATCAAGAAGGTCCCGGTGCTCAGGGGGAAGACGATCGTCAACCTCTTCATGGAGCCCTCGACCCGCACGCGCATCTCCTTCGAATTTGCGGAGAAGCGTCTCTCGGCAGACACCGTCAACATCGCCTCGACCGGCTCGTCCGTGCAGAAGGGCGAGACGCTCGTGGATACGGCGCGCAATCTGGAGGCGATGCGGATCGACATGGTGGTGATCCGCCACTGGGCTTCGGGCGCGGCGCGCTTTCTGGCGGAGCGCATCCCCTCGAACGTCGTGAACGCGGGCGACGGCGCGCACGAGCACCCCACGCAGGCCCTCCTCGACATCCTCACCCTGCGGGATCATCTGGGGAAGATCGAGGGGCTGAAGGTCTGCATCGTGGGGGACATCCTCCACTCGCGCGTGGCCCGCTCGAACATCTTCGGGCTCCTGAAGCTCGGGGCCGAGGTCGGCGTCTGCGGGCCCAAGACGCTGCTTCCCCCGGCACTCGAGGAGATGGGCGTACGGGTCTTCCGGCGGGTGGAGGAGGCCATCGAGTGGAGCGACGCGCTCAACGTGCTCAGGCTCCAGATCGAGCGGATGCAGAGCAGCTACGTCCCGAGCCTCCGGGAGTACAACCGCGTCTACGGCATCAGCAGCGCGCGACTCGCCGCTGCGAAGCGCGACATTCTGGTGCTCCACCCCGGCCCGATGAATCGCGGCGTGGAGATCGACAGCGACGTCGCGGACGGTCCCCACTCGGTCATCCTGAAGCAGGTCACGAACGGGGTGGCGGTGCGGATGGCGGTCCTGTACCTGCTCGCGGGCGGCGTGCCCGAGAGCGCCGAAGCAGCCAAGCACGGAGAAGGTTCATGAGTGCACGTTCCACCCTGCAGTGCTGCGGAGCTCGTCCATGAGCGCGCGTCCCATTCTGATCCGGGGCGGGCGGGTCGTCGATCCCGGGCAGAAGCTGGACCGGGTGCTGGACCTCCTGCTCGCGGAGGGGAACGTCGTCGAGACGGGGGCGAAGCTCGCCGCGCCCGACGATGCGGAGGTGATCGAGGCCGACGGCCTCGTGGTCTGCCCGGGCCTGATCGACGTGCACGTGCACCTGAGGGAGCCGGGCGCCGAGCGCAAGGAGACGATCGCCTCCGGCGCGCGCGCGGCCGCCGCGGGCGGCTTTACCTCGATCTGCGCGATGCCGAACACCGATCCGGTCATCGACTCGCCCGCGACCGTGGGCTTCGTCGCGGCGGCGGGCGCGCGCGCGCAGGCGTGCCGCGTCTATCCGGTGGGGGCGATCTCGATCGGGCAGAAGGGGGAGCGGCTCTCCGAGATCGGCGAGCTCGTGGACGCCGGGGCCGTCGCCATCACGGATGACGGCAATCCCGTCATGGACTCGGGACTGATGCGCCTCGCGCTCGAGTACGCGCAGGCGTTCGACATTCCCGTGGCGGACCACCCCGAGGATCTCACGCTCTCGCGCAACGGCGTCATGAACGAGGGCGTTGTCTCGTCGCGCCTGGGGCTCAAGGGGAAGCCGAACGCCTCGGAGGACGTCCACATCGTGCGCGACCTCATGCTGGCGGAGCACACCGGGGGACGGATCCACCTGCAGCACGTCTCCACCGCCGGCGGCGTCGACGCCATTCGGCGCGCGAAGGAGCGAGGCGTGCGGGTGACCGCAGAGGCCACGCCGCACCACCTCGTCCTCACGGACGAGGCGTGCGAGGGCTACCGGACGGACGCCAAGATGAATCCCCCGCTGCGCACGCGCGCGGACCGCGAGGCCGTCCGCGAGGGACTGCGCGACGGCACGCTGGACACGCTCGCCACGGACCACGCCCCGCACCACTACGACGAGAAGGAGCAGGCCTTTGACGACGCGCCGTTCGGGATCGTGGGGCTGGAGACGTCGCTCGCCCTCGTGCTCACGCACATGGTGGGCGGCGGCGTCATCGACCTGTCCACCATGATCGAGCGGATGAGCTGCGCTCCCGCCCGCGCCTTCAATCTCCCGGGCGGGACGCTCGCCCCGAAGTCCGTGGCCGACGTCACGCTCTTCGACCCCGAGGCCGAGTGGACCGTGGACCCGAAGGCGTTCGTCTCGAAGAGCGGAAACACCCCGTTTGCGGGCCACACGCTCAGGGGGATGCCGCGCGTGACCATCGTGGGCGGCCGCGTGGTGTGGAGAAGCGAAGACTGACGCGGTACTCCGCGGACCATGCGTCCACGGAGTCCGACAAGGTGATGCGGGGAGCTGCCTGGAAACTGCTGGAGAGGAGCGGATTCACGAGGAGCGAGGAAGTCGATCGATTCCCCGTGACGCTCGGGCAGGAGGTGGATGCCTCCCTCCTGCGACCCTGAAGCGTCCGCCGGGATCGCGGCGGACGGTCCGTTTACTCCGAAGCGCCGAGGCTCAGGACGTGCCGGGCGAGCTGGCTCTTGACCCGGGCGACCTTGTTCGGGTGCATGAGACGGCGCGTCGCGGCGCGGTCCAGCAGCGCGACGGCTTCACGGAAGCGCGCCTCGGCGGTCTCGACGTCCTCGGCCTGACGGACGAACTTGACGGCGCTGCGGAGACGGGAGCGCTTCGCGCGGTTGCGCGTGGCCGCCACCCGGCTCAATTCCATGCGCTTCGTGGAGCTCTTGATATTCGGCATGTCGCATTCTTCCTGACGTAACGTTTTCGCACTTCGATCCGAGCCGGAAATAATATCGGAAAGCGGCGCCCCGATCAAGCGGGTCCGGAATCGATGTGCCCGCTCTGCCGACTTTCGTCCGCGCCTTTGCTCCCCTCGCACCCTTCAACTACCTTTCCCTCCCATGGATCACCCCTTCCCCCGCACGCTCGCCGGCCGCGGCCGGCCCTTCGCGGCACGCCCCGTCGGGGTCCTGTGACGCCGGTCGCAGCCCCCCCCGCTCCCGAAGCGGCACTCCCGGAACGCGATCGGTCCTTCTTCGTGGAGATCGAGCGCTTCCAGGGGCCGATGGATCTGCTCCTCCATCTGATCCGCACGCAGGACATCGACATCTTCGACATCCCGATCGCGCGGATCACGGACCAGTTCCTGCGCGCGATCCGGAACATCCACGCCTCCGATCTGGACAGCGCCGGCGAATTCCTTGAGATGGCCGCCACCCTCGTCCACATCAAGGCGCAGATGCTCCTTCCCCGACACGGGGACGAGGAGGACGAGGACCCGCGCGCCGAGCTCGTGCGCCGGCTGCTGGAGTACGAGCAGATCCGGGAAGTCGCGCTCCGATTGTCCGCTGCCGAGGCGGACCGCGCCCGCCGCTTCCCGAAGGGCTTCATCCCGGCACGGCCGCAGCCCTCCGTGGAAGACACGCCGCTCGAGACGACGTGGCAGGAGGTGTTCGACGCCGCGCTCGCCGTGGAGCTTCCCGAGCTCCGCATCCGCGAGCACCGCGTCACCTCCCGCCTGGTCGCCATGGACGACAAGATCGAGCTCATTCTGGGGACGCTCGCGAACTCCGCGCGCGTCGAGTTCTTCAAGCTCACGCGCCCCTGGAAGAGCCGGATGCACGAGGTGATGACGTTCCTGGCGGGCCTCGAGCTCTCCCGCCGCCGCACGATCTCGCTGCGGCAGGTGCGCCCGTTCGCCGAGCTCTGGCTCTACCGGAGGGACGACGGGCACGCGGACGAAGAGGACGATTCCGGCGCGGGCGAACACGAAGCGGTCCCGGGAAGTCGCCGGGCCGCCGGCGCCGGCCAGGGAAGCCCCGACATCGATACGGAAGACACCGAATGAAGCCGAGCAGGATCGTGGAGGCGCTCCTCTTCGCGAGCGACGCGCCCCTCCGGGCGGAGGAGATCTCGCGCGCGGACGAGTCGCTGGACGAGGACCTCGTCGAGGACGCCATCCGGACGCTCCGCGAGGAGTACGCGGAAGGAGAGCGCGCCTTCGACATCGCCGAGATCGCGGAAGGGTACCAGCTTCTCACGCGTCCCGAGTACGCCGGATACCTGGAGCGCTTCGACACCGTCCCGCGCCCGGCGCGACTCTCGGCCGCCGCGCTGGAGACACTGGGCATCATCTGCTACCGACAGCCGATTGGACGCGCGGAGGTCGAGTTCATCCGGGGCGTCAGCTCGTCCGGCGTCATCCGCACGCTGATGGACCGCGACCTGATCGAGGTCACGGCGCGCGGCGAGGGGCTGGGACGGCCGCTCCTCTACGGAACCACGCAGCGCTTCCTCGAGCACTTCGGCTTCAACTCGCTGGAGGACCTTCCGCGCCCCGAGGAGCTCCCGGTCATCCTCCGGGAACAGACGCACTTCGTGGAGGAGGATGGCCGGCTGATCGGCGTCGAGGTTCCGGATGACGAGGACGGTGAAGCGCGCGCCGGGACGTCCGGTGTCGAAGCGGGAAGGTCCGGGGCCGGAGCGGGTGCGGGTGCGGAAATCGAGGTCGCGAACGCGGTCGAACACGGGACGGAAGCGGAAGGCGAGGCGGGAGCGGAAGCCGACCCGGGTGATTCCGACGATCCCGCCGGTGGCGCGCGATGAGCGAGCGCGAAAAGGTACGGCTCCAGAAGTTCCTGTCGAGGGCCGGCGTCGCCTCGAGGCGGGTGTCCGAGGGGCTGATGGAGGCCGGGCGGGTCAAGGTGAACGGCACGGTGGTCACCGAGCTCGGGACGCGGGTCGATCCCGATCGGGACACCGTGGAGGTCGATGGCACGCGGGTGGGGATGGCGGCTCCGCGCTGGATTCTCTTCCACAAGCCCCGCGGCTGCCTGACGACTCGGACCGACCCCGGCGGGAGTCCCACGGTGTACGACCTCCTTCCCGAGGACGCACGCGGGCTGCGCTACGTCGGCCGGCTGGATCGCGGGACGGAGGGACTGCTCCTGCTCACGAACCAGGGGGATCTCGCACACAGTCTGCTTCATCCCTCGGGGGAGATCGATCGCGAGTACCGCGTCTGGGTGGTCGGGAAACCGCCCCGCGAAACGCTGCTTCGCCTGGAGCAGGGGGTGGAGCTCGAAGACGGACCGGCGCGCGCGAAGGACGCCCGCTTCATCGCGGAGCGGCAGGGGCGATCGCTGGTGGGGCTCGTCCTCACCGAGGGGCGCAAGCGCGAAGTGCGCCGACTCTTCGACGCGATCGATTTCCCCGTCCGACGGCTCAAGCGGGTGCGCTTCGGCCCCGTCGTGCTGGGCACGCTGCCCGTGGGGGAATGGCGCGAACTGACCGACGAGGAAGTCGCGAAGCTCGAGAACGCCGTGAAGAAGGCGCGACCGGGGAGGAAGACGGGGGGAAGGGGACCGTCCGGCGACGCGTCGAGCGGCCGGCGGACCGATCCGGAAGGCAGCCGGGGGAGTGACCGTGGGCCCCGCCGAAGCGGCGGCCGAGGCCCGGGTCGACCGCCCGAACGCCGGAAGGATCGACGGAATCGGCCGAAGGGACGCTGAGACACGCGACCGAAAATGACGACGACTTCAGGAGTGTGATGGATATCAAGAGTGGGACGATACTGATTCTGGGCGGCTCCGGTCTGGTCGGGCAGGCGGTCGCCCGGCAGCTCATCGCACGCGGGCCCCGGCGGGTCGTGCTCGCGTCGCTGCTCGAGGACGAGGCGGCGAAGGCGGTTGAAGCGCTGAAGGCGGAGCCCGGCGCGGAAGACATCGTGATCGAGGGCGCGTGGGGCGACCTCTTCGTTCCGGAATCCGCCTGGCACCGCCCCCGCGGCGAGGTCCTGGACGATGCCGAGGCTCGTCGGCACTTCATCGATGACCTCTACGGAGAGCTCACGGATGAAGTCTTCGGGCGTTCGGCGCTCGGCAGCCTCTTCCTCGGCATCCGGCCCGACATCGTGGTCGATTCCGTGAATACCGCCGGCGCCATGGCGTACCAGGACGTCTTCGGCTCGGTGCGCGAGCTCCGGGAGCGGGGGGAGCGCGGCGACGTGGACACGGAGTGCGTCGAGCGCCACCTGGCCACGCTCTACCTCCCGCAGATGATCCGCCACGTCCAGATCGCGCTGGAAGGAATGCGCCGCGCCGGCACGCGGATGTACGTGAAGATCGGGACGGCGGGGACGGGCGGAATGGGGCTGAACATCCCGTTCACGCACTCCGAGGAGCGCCCCTCGCGCGTCCTGCTCGCGAAGGCGGGGCTCGCGGGGGCCCAGAGCCTGCTCCTCTACCTCATGGCGCGCACGCCGGGGGCGCCGGCCGTGAAGGAAGTGAAGCCCACGGCCGCCATCAGCTGGAAATCGATGGGATTCGGGCCGATCCACCGGGGCGGGCGGCCGCTGCGCCGGACCGACTCCACGGGGCCGCTCCCGCTCGACGACGCGTTCGGCGAAGGCGCAAACCGGGGGTGGAAGGAGCTGGACGAGCCGCTGGAGGGCGTCTTCCTGGACGCGGGGGAGAATGGTCTCTTTTCGCTGGGCGAGTTCGAGACGCTGACGGCGCTCGGACTCATGGAGTTCGTGACGCCGGAGGAGATCGCGGACAACGTGGTGCGGGAGATCCAGGGGCAGCCGACGGGGCGGGACGTCGTCGCCGCGCTCGACGCCGCCACCATGGGGCCGACGTTCCGCGCCGGCGTGCTTCGGAGCGCGGCTCTCAACCGGATGGAGGAGATGGAGGAACAGGCGGGGGTGCACGCCGTCGCCTACGAGATGCTGGGGCCACCCCGCCTCTCCAAGCTCCTCTTCGAGGCGTACATCCTGAAGCGCCTGCACGGGACGCTCGAGTCGGCCGCGGGGCTGGACCCGGCCGAGACCGGGCGGCAGGCCGCGGAGCTCCTGGACGACGACGCGGATTTGAGGCAGCGAATCCTTTCGATCGGGTTGCCGATTCTTCTGCCGGACGGGAAGTCGCTCCTGCGCGGGTCGAGGATCAAGATCGCTCCCGAGCCGGGAACTCCGCTGGCCGAGTCCACGCGCGCCGCGACCGGAGCGTCCTCCGCGGGGGCTCCTTCCGCCCCGGCTTCCTCCCCCCCGGCGGTGAGGATGGGCGACCGGCCCGAGCGCGGCCCGGCGGGTGGGCGCGTGGAGCTCTCGGTGGTGGATCGGGGCTGGATCGACCTGCGGGAGTCGAACTGGATGCGCTGGAAGGATCGGGTGGCCGCGCTGGCGGAAGAGCTCGGGAGCCGTCCGGGCCTGGAGCGGGGCTCCCGTGCCGACTTCGAGCACGGCGACGCGTCCGGCCAGATCCGGCCCGGCCGCCTCGCCGCGTGGATCTTCCGGTACGAGGACCAGGGAGAGCGGATCAAGCGCTGACCGGGGGCTACTCCGGGGTCTCTCCTCTCCATCCCTCCTCCCCCACCAGCGGCACGAAGCGGCAATCCATCAGGGCTTCACGTTCCACTTCGGTGCCGTGGCGCACGAAGCGATACAGGGTCTGGAGTGTGCGGGGACCCACCGGAATCACGATCCGCCCCCCGTCCTCGCGCACCTGCTGCTTCAGGGACGCCGGGAGCGCGGGAGCGCCGGCCGTGACGAGGATCGCGTCGAAGGGGGCTTCCTCCGGCCAGCCGCCGCTCCCGTCGCCGACCCTGGCGCGCACGTTTACGCATCCGAGCTCTCGGAGCACGGCAACCGCCGCGCGCGACAGCTCCGGGAGGTATTCGATGGTGAAGACCTCGGCGGCGAGCCGCGAAAGCACCGCGGTCTGGTAGCCGCTCCCGGTGCCGATCTCCAGCACCCTGTCCCGCGGCGTCAGCTGAAGCGCCTGCGACATCGCGGCGACCATGAAGGGCTGGGACAGCGTCTGTCCCTGCGACAGAGGCACCGCGGCGTCCTCGTACGCCGCCGCGGCCTGGTCCACCGGCAGAAAGAGTTCCCGCGGAATCTCCGCCATCGCCTCCAGCACGCGCGGGTCCTCGATCCCGCGCGGCCGAAGCTGATGCTCCACCATCCACTCGCGTTGCAGCTCTCGATCGGTCACACAGATCCTCGTGGCTCGGGACACTCCTGTTCTGATTTTCCGCTGAGTCGGGACTGTTCCCGGACCCGCCACCGCCCCTGAAATGGAACCCATGCGGAGTCGCCGGTACTAGGAGGGGTGTGAGGCGCACTGAATCTTCGGGTTGACGACGATGGGACGGTCCGCGTCGATCGAATCGCTCACGGCCGGTCTCGCATGTTCCTTGCCAGCTCCTCGTGACGCCGACCCGAACAAAAGGAGTGTTGATGCTGACCCATACCGAACTGGTGGAGCTCTACCGCGAGCTCCGCGATGAAAAAGTGCTGAGTATCTATGTCGATGGGACGGTGACGGAGTTTTCGGAGAAGAACGTCTGGAGGAAGAGGCTGGAGCATCAGATCGCCGAAGCCCGCAAGTCGGTGAACGGAGCGGCGAAGGACGAGGAGGCATTCAAGAAGGCGCTCGCCCTTCTCCAGGGTGAGCTGGAAGAGGTGGACCGCTTCATTCCCGGCCGGGGGTGGGTCGGATTCGCCACCCCCGATCGACTCTGTTACGCAAAGCCGGTCCAGGTTCCCATGCCGGATCTGGCGCGGTGGGAGCGCGGCATCCGGGTCGCCCCCTACGTTCGCGCGCTGAAGCAGGAGCGCGTCGTCGTGACGATCCTCCTGGACAGCCGGCGTGCCCGGATTTTCCGCTACCAGGACGCCGAGCTGCACGAGCCCGAGGACCTCCTCGCGGAGACGTTCATGGGGGATCTCTCGGACGTGAACGTGTCGAAGCGTGGCACCAACCGGTCCGGCGTGCGGGGAAAGACGGGCACGGACGCTTCGCAGACGGTGCTCGAGGTCAGCGAGGACCGGCTCCACAAGAAGCTTATGGAGGTCGTCACAGAGATGGTCGGCAGCCGGGGCTTCCTGGTCATCGGCGGAACGCCCGAAGCGGTCTCGCGTGCCGCGCAGGAAGTCCCGAAGTCGATGGCGCCGCGCGTCGCGGAGCGCCCCTCGCTGCGCGTCGAGATGACGAACGCGGAGCTCAAGCCGGCGGTGGAGGAAGCGGCGTCGGCCATCACGCAGTCGATGCAGGATCACCTGCTGGAGGACGTCCTCAATCTCGCCGGCTCCGGCGGGCGTGGCAGCATAGGGAAGGTTCACACCGAGCAGGCGTTGCGCGAGCAGCGGGTGGAGACGCTCCTGCTCTCGCGCAGCTTCATCCAGGCGGATCCCGAGTACGCGGACCGCTGCGTGGGCACCGCGTTCGAGCAGCAGGCCGAGGTCGAGGAGCTTTCGAACCGGGGCGCGGAGCGACTGGACAGGGAAGGGGATGGGATCGCCGCGCGGCTGCGCTACGTCATCCAGGAGGGAAACGGCGCTTCGGCCGAGTGAAGCTGGCGCCGGCATGGCGGACCTCGGAAGGCGGCGCTATCGTTCGGGGGCGGGAGCTCGGCTCCCGCCCCCTTTTTGGGGCCCATAGCTCAGCTGGTCAGAGCAGCGGACTCATAATCCGACGGTCGCAGGTTCAAGTCCTGCTGGGCCCACTCAATGAAGAGAAGGGTTTTCGGCCTCCCGGGTAGTCGACGGGGGGCCGTTTTCATGCCTTTGTGGTTGCCTCTTGGTTGACACAGGGAGAGTGAGGCAATTAACCGGCACTACCTGTGCGCGAACAGGGTAGTCTTAGGTGGAAGAAGAACCATGCGGGGCGCTCCGGCCGGGGCGTGTGCGTCTTCGGACGTCCCCGGGGGGCCGTTTCCCTCCGGGCCTGCACCTTTCTCAACGCCTGAACGGAGGCGATCCGAATGACAGACGAGCCCACCCTTACCCTGAAAGAGACGGTCCGGCGAGCCATGGTGGCAGAGCGTGGCGATCGGCGGTGGCGGGCGGTTCTCCAAGAGAAGGAATCAGGGCGCCACGTCGCCACCAAACACCTGCTCCGGCTTATGCGGAAGCATGGAGTGCCCGCATTTGCAGGCCAGTATGCGGCGGCGCGATTCTCCGGCGAAGTATCGCCAAACGGACGACCTTGCCAGCCCCCCCTAGACCACGGCGACCTCGATACGCTCTGGTATCACTTCACGGGAGGGGCGGAGCGGCCACCGAACCAAGCGCCGCCGCGCGGCGTCTTCGGTTTGTTTCCGACGCAGTTTCACGTATTGGCCGCCGTACGGCGCCGGCACCGCCGATACAAAGACCTTTCGATGAGCGAGAAGCCGCAACGGCCTTTCCGTAACAGCCACAAAGGTCTGCCTGGAGAGCCGAAACTTCCTGATCGCCGGCCCCGCTTTCGGTACGTTCCATCGCGGGGGACCTGGCGCGTGTCGAGCCCGAAGGAGGAGGCGCGGCGCGTGGTGGCCAAACAGTGGGGACGATCGCCGGCCACGTTAGAGGAATGGGAGCGGAACATCCGACAGTGGAGCAAAGAGTCAGCCCGAGTCCGTAGCAGCAACCCTCCGTAGAAACCCCCCGGACATAACCCCTATGGTTGGTCCCCCGTGGTCGCCCTTGCTCCGCAGGGTGATTCTGGTGGCGTGACATCACTTCACTGCCACCACCGGAGGACTGCAATGGAAGCCACAGCACCCCGCGCTCGCACCCTCATGGACGCCCCGGGAGCAGCCGAACGTCTCGGTGTTCGACTTCACCGCGTTTACGCCCTGGTTCGCGAGAACCGCATTCCATCGGTTCGGATCGGTCGACAGGTCCGGATCGACCCCGCCGCGCTCGAGGAGTGGATCGCCTCCGGCGGCTCGGGACTGGACGACGAATGAACGCCCCCCGCGCCGCCGCCGGCCTCGGCATAACGCTCCCCACGACCTTCCGCGCCCGGGGGGCCGCATGAGCACCCGCGCCGCGATCCGTCAAGGCGTC
>JBBDIW010000068.1:0-3324 GCA_040880165.1 Gemmatimonadota bacterium
ATCGAGGCGCGGGTCGAGCTGACCGACTCGGCGTGGGTGGTCGAGATGGCGATCCCGTTCACGACCATCCGCTTCGACCCGAACCGTCCGGAGCAGGACTGGGGGATCAACTTCCTGCGGCGGGTGCGGCGCGCGAACGAGAGCTCCTACTGGTCGCCCCTGTCGCGACGCGAGGTCATCCACCGCATGTCGCGCGCGGGGACGATGACGGGGCTCGACGGGATCCGGGCGGGGAGGAATCTGACGGTGAAGCCCTTCGTGCTGGGGGCGGACTCCCGCGGACTCCAGGTGGCGGAGGGCATGCAGGGGAGCCGGTACGACGCGGGGCTGGACGTCAAGTACGGCATCACCTCCGGCATGACGATGGATCTCACCTACCGCACCGACTTCGCGCAGGCGGAGCTGGACCAGGAGCAGGTGAACCTCACGCGCTTCTCCCTCTTCTTTCCGGAACGGCGCGAGTTCTTCATCGAGAACTCCGGCGTCTTCCAGTTCGGCGACCAGAGCGAGCGCAACTACCGGATGGGCGCCTCGCTCAGGGACTTCACCCTCTTCCACTCGCGGCGCATCGGGCTGGCGCCGGGCGGGCAGCCGATCCCGATCCTGGGGGGCGGGCGCGTGACGGGGAGGATGGGCGACTTCGACGTGGGCGTCCTGACGATGCAGACGGAGTCGATGGACGGGCTGCCGGGGGAGAACTTCACGGTGGCGCGCATCAAGCGGAACCTCTTCGGGAACTCGGACGTGGGCGTTCTCGCGGTCAACCGGCAGGAGACGGGCGACCTCGGCAGCGGCGCGTTCAACCGCAGCTGGGGCGTGGATGCGAACATCCGGCTCCTGGACAACCTCATCCTGAACGGCTACCTGGCCGGGAGCGACGCCTCCGCGGAGGGCTCGAGCGGAATCGCCGGCCGGGCGGCCGTCGCCTGGCGGGACCGCTTCTGGAACACGTCCGCGTTCGTGCGCCGGGTGGGCGACGACTTCGACCCGGGCGCGGGCTTCGTGCGGCGCTCCGGGGTGGTCCACCGCTACGCCACGCTGGGCGTCCATCCCCAGCCCCCGGTATCGTGGATCGAGGAGGTGAACCCGTACGTGGAGGTGGACGTGGTGACGGACCTGGCCGGCCGCCTCGAGACGCGCGAGGTGTCCGCCGCGGTGTCGACCTCGCTGCGCAGCGGGGCGAACATCTCCGTTTCGATGAACGACCGCTTCGAGCGGCTGAGCGCGCCGTTCACGATTGCGAGAGACGTGGTGCTCGAGTCCGGCGACTACGGCTTCCGGCAGGCCACCGTCTCGTACCGCAGCACGAGCGCCCGTGCCCTGAGCGGCAACGCGCGCGTGACGCGCGGCGACTTCTGGAGCGGCACGCGCACGGCGTTCTCCGCCGGTGCCTCCTGGCGGCCGCGCTACGACCTCCTTCTGGACGTGGCGCTGGAGCGCAACGCGGTCGAGCTCCCGGAAGGGGAGTTCCAGGCGGACGTGGCGCGCGGCGGCGTCCGGTACGCGCTCTCCACCCGGCTCTCCGGCAGGGCGTTCGTGCAGTACAACCGCCAGACGGATCAGTGGGTGACGAACATCCGCACGAACTTCCGGCACGCCCCCCTGAGCGACGTCTACCTGATCTACACGGAGCGGCGGGGGCGGGCGGGGCTGGTGGACGACGCGCTGGCCGAGGGGCCGCTCGAACGCTCGCTCGCCCTCAAGGTGACGCGGTCGTTCGGGTTCTGAGGCAAGGGGCGTCCTCGCGGATCCCGGGCGGAGGGCGGGCGATCGGTGAGATCCCGCAATGCCCGGTCGGCGCCGTCTCGGATATTCATGCTGCCCGGGGTACATTTTCTTGCATCTGCCGCTTCCGGCGGGTATGGTCAGCGGGTCGTGAACGATCGTCCGTACCGGAGACAAGACCATGCGCCCCACTCGTCGTCAGCCTGCACTCGCCGCCTTCACCCGGCTCGCCACCGCCACCGCGACCGCCCTCGTCCTCGGCGTCGGCTTCGTGGCGACCGCCGCCGCGCAGGACGCGCGGCCCATCACCTTCATGGACCAGCAGGAGATGCGGTCCTTCGGATCGGAGGCCGTGAGCCCGGACGGGCGCTGGATGCTGTACACGATCTCGACGCCGGACTGGCAGGAGGCGAGCAGCCAGTCGGACATCTACCTCGTCTCCCTGGACGAGGGGGTCGCCTCCACCCGGCAGCTGACCTTCACGAAGGAGCACGACGAGCGCTCTCCCGCGTGGTCGCGCGACGGCGGCTTCTTCGTCTTCATCTCGGATCGGGGGCAGGACCGGCAGCTCTACCTGATGCGCCCGGGGGGCGGCGAGGCGCGCCGCATCACGGAGGCGAAGGACGGTGTCTCCAACTTCGACTTCAGCAGCGATGGCCGGTGGCTGGTATTCCGCGCAGGCGAGTCCGGCAAGCAGCAGCTCTACCGGCTCGCCATCAACGATCTCGCCGCGGGAGGCTCGCCGGATGCGCAGCAGCTCACGCGCCAGGCCGCGGGCGTCGAGAACTGGGAAATCGCGCCGGACGGCCGGCGCATCTACTTCCTCCGTCCGGACAGCGTCGACACGGACGAGGAGCTGCGCTGGGAGCACGACTTCACGGTGGACATCTACCATCTGGAGACGCCGCTCCAGAGCCTGTGGGCGCTCGACATGGACGGGCTCGGTGAGACGCGGCTGACGCGTGACTCGTCCTACAGCGTCACGGGGTTCACGGTCTCGGACGACTCCCGCTGGGTCGGTTATCGCGGCACCCGGAATGAGCGGTACAAGCGGATGATCTGGCAGTCGAGCCTGCACACGGAGCTCTACCTGCTGGAGGCCGCGAGCGGCCGGATCGAGCAGCTGACAGACGTGGACGAGATCGCCAAGTCGGGCCCGTACTTCTCGCCCGACGGTCGCTGGGTGGCGTACCGGGCGCCGCGCGACATGACGCAGTACACGAGGCTGCTGACGGATCGCGTCTACATCCGGGCGGTGGACGAGCCCGGCGGCGCGTTCCGGAGGCTCGGCAATGCGTACGACGGGGACGTGGGGCTCGACTTCTGGTCCGAGGACGGCAACACGATCTACTTCAACGCGGGCGTGAGGACGTCGCGGCAGCTGATGGCGCTCGACGTGGCGGGCGGGGCGGTGACGCAGTTCACGGACGAGCCGTCGCCGCTGAGGGTCCAGCGGGACGACGACTCCGGGGTGATTCTGGTGAGCCACTCCGACCCGACCACGCCGAACACCCTCTACGCGGTGCCGTCGCTGAACCGGGTCACGGACCGTTCCGCGTGGCGGCAGCTGACGGACGTGAACCCGCAGGTGCGCGACTT
>JBBDIW010000069.1:0-4725 GCA_040880165.1 Gemmatimonadota bacterium
CTCTCGTCCAGCGTGCCGCACACGCGGCTGAAGCCGGCGTCCACCGGGTTCAGGGCGACCGCGAGGAAGCGGACCACGTACGCGAAGGTGAGCGCGACCAGCGTTCCGCTCAGAAGCAGCCCGGTCGAAACGCCGAACGTGGCCCGCATGAAGAGATCCACGCGGGTGTCCAGCCAGACGAACGGCAGGAGGACGCCGACGGCGATCACGGCCCCGGGGATCGAATATCCCAGCACCGAGATGCGCGACGCGAGCTTCAGCAGGGGCGTCGGGCTCAGCCGGGCCGAGTACACGATGAGGAGCGCGACGAGGACCGCGAGCCCCGCGGCGAGCACAGCCAGTCCGAAGCTGTTCAGCGCGAGGAGGAGGAAGGCCCGGTCGAGGAAGTTGGAGGCTGTGCTCGCGGACCACGCCAGCAGCTGAAGAACCGGGATGCCGAAGCCGAGCGCCACCGGCACCGTGCAGGTGGCGAGAGCCGCGATGCCCTGCCCGCGCGTCAGCTGGAAGCGGGACACCGGACGGTATCCCGATGGCCGATCCTGAAAGCGCGCGCGGCCGCGCTGCGCGCGCTCGAGCACGATCAGGAGGAAGACGAACAGGAGGAGGCAGCCGGAGAGGCGCATGGCGGCGTTGGCATCCCCCAGCGCGAACCAGGCCCGGAAGATTCCGGTCGTGAACGTTGGCACACCCAGATATTTCACCGCCCCGTATTCGTTCAGAACTTCCATCAGCACGAGGGTGACGCCGGCGACGATCGCCGGGCGCGCCATCGGCAGCGCGACCCGGAAGAAGGTCTGCCAAGGCGTTCTGCCGAGGATGCGGGAGGTCTCGAGCACCCCGCCGGACTGCTTCAGAAAGGAGGCGCGGGCGATGAGGTAGACGTAGGGGTAGAGGACGAGGGCCATCATCACGATGACGCCGCCCATCGACATCACGCGGGTGCGCGCGGCGGCCGCGGCACCGGGCCAGAAGCTCCCCACGAGCTGCTGGACGGGGCCGGTGTAGTCGAAGATGCCGGCGTAGGTGAACGCGATGATGTATGTCGGAATCGCCAGCGGAAGGATGAGCGCCCACTGGAAGGTGCGACGGCCGGGGAAGTCGCACGTCGTGGTGAGCCACGCGGTGGAGATCCCCATGAGGAGCGTGAGCGCGCCGACGCCGACCATGAGGATCGCGGAATTCACCACGTACGTCGGCAGCACCGTGCGCGCGAGGTGACGCCACGTATCGCTCGCTTCGCCCATGACCCCGACGGCGATGGAGAGCAGCGGGATCGTGACGAGCGCGACTACCACGAGGGTCGCGATCGTCCATGGAGTGAAGCCGAGCCGGAGCTGCGGGCGGAGCTGCGAGCGCAGGCGCCCCCAGAAGCCGCGGGGCGCCCGCGCCCGGGACGCGTTCGTTACCGCCATCTCGCCCGATCGAAGAGGATGACGGCCTGATTGTTCAACTCGCCCAGTACCGAGAGGTTGAGGGTGTCGGCTCGGAAGTCTCCCCAGCTCTCGAGCGTGGGGGCCCACTCGACGCCTTCCTTCACCGGGTACTCGAAGTTCGCCCGGGCGAAGAGCTCCTGCGCCTCGTCGGAAGTGAGGAACTCGAGAAGGCGGACGGCGTTGTCGCGGTTGGGCGCGTGGGGCGTGACGCCGGCACCGCTGACGTTCACGTGGGTGCCGCGTCCCAGCGCCCCGTCGCCCTGGTTCGGGAAGAAGATCCCGACCCGCTCCGCGAGCGCCCGAGCGGCCGGGTCCTCGTCGTTCAGGAGTCGCCCGACGTAGTACGTGTTCACGATCGCGACGTCGCCGACGCCGGCCGCGACGTCCTTGATCTGGTCCGTGTCGCCGCCCTGCGGCGCTCGCGCGAGGTTCGCCACGATGCCCTCGGCCCAGCGCAGCGCCGCGTCCTCCCCGCTGGCTGCGATGATCGACGCGAGCAGCGACACGTTGTAGATGTTCTCGGAGCTGCGCACGAGCACGCGGCCGCGCCACTTCGGATCCGCGAGCGCCTCGTACGTCGACAGCTCGTCCGGCGAGACCCGGTCCCTGGCGTAGGCAATGATCCGGCCGCGCAGGGTCATCCCGTACCAGTGGCCCTCGGGATCGCGCAGCGCTTCGGGGACGTTCGCCTCGAGGAGGTCCGAGCGCACCGGCTGGAGGAGTCCGCGCTCCTTCGCCCGGTGCAGGCGGCCCGCGTCCACCGTGATCAGGACGTCGGCCGGGGAATTGGCACCCTCCGTCTCGAGCCGCGTGATGAGCTCGTCCGCGGAGGCCGATACCACGTTCACGCGGATCCCCGTCTGCTCGGTGAAGGCTGCGAACAGCTGCTGGTCGGCTACGTAGTGACGGTGGCTGTATACGTTGACCTCGTCCTGGCCGGACCCGCCCCCGCCGCAGGCCGCGAGAAGAATGGGAAGTACGAGAACGAGCGAGCGGACGACGCGCCTAGCGAGCGTAGAATCAGACTTCACGGTCCAGGTCCCTTGGTGGGGGAAGTTGAGAAGCGTTCTCAACTATCGATGATGCGGGTGGAAGTCGCAAGGTCGCCCGGAGCGCGGGCTCCGTCAGCCCCGGCCGAGAGTGACGGCGGAGCCCGTCACGATGGCCGCGTCCTCGCCCGCGAGGAAGAGGAGGACCCGCGCGATCTCGTCGGGAGCGAGCCAGCGCGACGTGTCGGCTTCCGGCATCGACGACCGATTCGCCGGCGTGTCGATGGTCGTGGGGACGATGGCGTTCACGGTGATCCCGTCCGGGCCGAGCTCGGCGGCCAGCGAGTATGTCAGGTTCAGCACGGCGGCCTTCGCCGCGGCGTACCCGCTCATGCCGGCGCCGCCGCGTTTCAGCGCGGGCATTGCGGCGACGTTGACGATCCTCCCCCACCTGCGCGCCCGCATTCCCGGCGACGTCGCGCGGCAGCACAGGAACGCGGAAGTGGCGTTCCGCGCGAGCATGTCGTTCCAGGCGGCGAGCTTCGTCTCATCGAGAGGGGCCATCGCAAAGCCGCCGGCAAGATTCAGCAGGATCTCCGTCGCGCCGTCCGACTCCCGCACGGACTCGAAGAACGCGGCCACCGAAGATTCCTCGGTGAGGTCGGCTTCGCGCAGCCGGATGCGCCCGCCTCCGCCGTTTCCTTCTTCGCCGAAACGCATGCGGAGCCCCGCTTGGAGCTCTTCCGCCTCCGCCGCGTCGAACCAGGGCACGTGCACCCGCGCTCCCGCCTCGACGAAGGCCTCGACGACCGCGCGCCCCAGCGCCCCCGTTCCACCGGTGATCACCGCGACCCTCCCCGCGACTCCCGCCCCGCCGCCTCCCGGCTCTTCCGCCGGATCGGCTGCGGCCCGTTTTCCCGACGGCCGTGCGCTCGCATCGGCTCGACTCGTGCCGGTTCCGCTCTCACTTCCTCCGTTCACCCCGCCTCCGCTGACGTTGCCCTCGTCCATCTTCCGCGCCTCCAGTCGTCGTTCCCCCGCTCACCAACGCGTGCGGCCGGCTCACGGGTCGGCCGCTCGCACCCGCCGGATTCCCGCGCTTCACGCCTTGCCCCGTGGGCGGATTGTTCAATAACTTCCGCGCTCTTCCGATCCCTCCGTGGAGACACCGGCATGACGCGAGAATCTGCAGAAAGATACAAGCACGCCCGCATCCCCGAAGGGGGAGAGAAAATCACGATCCGGAACGGCTCCGTGGAGGTTCCGGATCACCCGATCGTGCCCTTCATCGAGGGCGACGGAATCGGACCCGACATCTGGAGGGCGACCGTGCGCGTGGTCGACGCGTCCGTAGAGAAGGCCTACGGCGGAAAGCGGAAGATCTCGTGGATGGAGATCTACGCGGGAGAGAAGGCGGAGGAGAAGTCGGGGGAGTGGCTCCCGGAGGAGACCTTCGAGGCGCTCCGCGAGTTCAAGGTCGGCATCAAAGGGCCGCTCACGACGCCCGTGGGCGGGGGCATCCGCTCCCTGAACGTCACGCTCCGCCAGGTTCTGGATCTCTACTCCTGCATCCGGCCCGTCCGCTACATCCCTGGCGTGCCGTCCCCCATGCGCGAGCCGGAAAAGCTGGACGTCGTCATCTTCCGCGAGAACACGGAAGACGTCTACGCTGGAATCGAGTGGGCGTCGGGCACGCCCGAGGCGGAGAAGCTGAGGACGTTCCTCGTCGAGGAGATGGGGGCAAACGTGCGCGAAAAGAGCGGCATCGGCATCAAGCCGATCAGCCCGTTCGGCACGAAGCGGCACATGGCGGCCGCCATCCGCTACGCCCTGGAGCGGGGGCGGAAGTCGATCGCCCTGGTACACAAGGGCAATATCATGAAATTCACCGAGGGTGCCTTCAGCGACTGGGGCTACGAGGTCGCCCGGGAACAGTTCGCGGACCGCACGATCGCCGAATCCCGCATCTGGGCCGGCGAGAAGGCAGAGGGCCGCATCGTCATCGGAGATCGGATCGCGGACGCGATGTTCCAGCAGGTGCTCCTGCGGCCGGACGAGTACGACGTGCTCGTCACCCCGAACCTGAACGGCGACTACCTCTCGGACGCATGTGCGGCGCAGGTGGGCGGGCTCGGCATGGCGCCGGGCGCGAATGTGGGCGACGAGATCGCGCTCTTCGAGGCGACGCACGGAACGGCGCCGAAGTACGCCGGTCAGGACAAGGTGAATCCGGGATCGCTGATCCTCTCCGCCGTCATGATGCTGGAGCACATGGGGTGGAACGAGGCGGCGGAAGCCGTGAA
>JBBDIW010000069.1:4825-6957 GCA_040880165.1 Gemmatimonadota bacterium
CGCATCCGGTCTCATCATGGACGCATCCATCGACGTAACACCCGTATCGAAGAATCTCGCGAAGATCGAGACGCCGCTGCTCGTGCTCACCTTCTTCGAGGAGGACGAGTCGCTCGACGTCAGTGGGGTGGACCCGGCCTTCGGGAAGATCTTCGCGCGGGCTCGACGGGACGGCGACTTCAAGGGCCGGAAGGACGACGCGCTCCTGATGTACGCTCCCGCGGAAGGGGCGGTCGGACGGCTCCTCGTGCTGGGGGCCGGAAAGCGCGCGGCGTACGGCGCGGAGACGGTGCGGCGGCTGGCGGGGCGGGCAGTCCGGACGGCGGAAAAGGCGTCGCTGGAGCGGCTCTCGTTCCGCCTGAACCCGGGCTCGGGGGACGCGACGCTCGAGACCGGGCTGCTCGCGCAGGCGGCGACGGAAGGCGCGGCGCTCGCGGCGTGGGACTTCCGGGAGCTCAAGAAGAACGGGAAGAACGGGGCAGACGAGGCCTCCGGCGGAGATCGCTGGAACGGGAGGCCGGTGCGCGTCGTGGAGATCAGCGGGGAGGGGAAGGAGGAGTCGCTCCTCGAGGGGATCCGGGTCGGCACGGCGATCGCGCGCGGGGAAAATCTCGCGCGCACGCTTCAGATGCGGCCCGGCAACGTCGCTACGCCCACGCACCTGGGGGAGGTGGCCGCGGAGGCCGCGAAGACGTTCGGCTTCGAGGCCAGCATCCTCGGACCGAAGGAGCTCGAGGCCGAGCGGATGCACGCGCTCATGGCGGTCGCGCGCGGGTCGGAGGAAGAGGCCCGGCTCATCGTTCTCAGGCACAACGGAGGGGCGCCGGACGACCCCGCGGTGATTCTCGTGGGGAAGGGGCTCACCTTCGACAGCGGCGGCATCTCGCTGAAGCCCCCCCAGGGCATGGGCGACATGAAGTTCGACATGTCCGGGGGCGCGGCGGTCATCGGCGCGCTCCAGGCCATCGCCGAGCTCGACCTTCCGCTGAACGTCGTGGGCATCGTGCCGTCGTCCGAGAACCTCGCATCCGGCCGATCGATGAAGCCGGGCGACGTCATCCGGAGCCGGGCGGGAAAGACGATCGAGGTGGGTAACACGGACGCCGAGGGACGGCTCATCCTGGCGGACGCGCTGTCGTACGCGCAGGAGTTCTCTCCCGCCGCGGTGGTGGACTGCGCGACGCTGACGGGGGCATGCGTCGTCGGACTCGGGCACCACGCCGCCGCCGTCCTCGGCAACGACGAGGCGCTCGTGCAGGAGCTGCGGGACGCCGGGGAGCGCGCCGGCGAGCGATGCTGGCCGTTGCCGCTCTGGGAGGAGTACCGGAAGCAGCTCGACAGCACGGTGGCGGATGTATCGAACGTGGGGGGACGCCCGGCGGGCACGATCACGGCGGCTCTCTTCCTGCGGGAGTTCGTCGGAGAGATGAAGTGGGCCCACCTGGACATCGCGGGGACCGCGTACGGCGACGATCCCCTGCCGTACCAGAGGAAGGGCGGCTACGGATTCCCGACGCGTCTTCTCGTCGAGTGGGTGCGGAGCCGCGCCCGGTGACGCTTCCCCGGAAGCGGGGGCTCGCGGCGCTGCCGCTCGCCGCCTTCGCGCTCCTTCTCCTCTTCCTCGCCGGGCCGCTCGAGGCGCAGGATCCGCCGCGACCACCCGAGCCCGAGCCCGCGGACACGCTGGACGTGCGCACGGACACCCTGGAAGTCGCCGCGGACACGCTGCTGGACGAGACGCTGCCTCCGCCCCGGCACCTGCACGAGCTCCCGCGACCGGTTCCCGCCGGCATGGCGACGGGGGTATGGGAGTGGGATCGGGAAGCCCTGCTCGCCGTCCGCGCCTTCACGATCACCGACTTCCTCGCGGAGATCCCCGGCGTCGTGCGCCACCGCGCGGGCGACTTCGGTTTTCCCTCGGCGGTCTCGGCGTTCGGCACCGGAGGAGGAAGGGTGCGGGTCTTCCTGGATGGCTTCGAGATCCCGCCCCTGGAAGGCGGAACTGTGGACCTTTCGCGCGTGGGCATGGGGACGCTGGAGCGCATCCGCGTGGAACGGCACCCCGGGGAGCTCCGGATCGAGCTGTTCAGCCTGACCGTGGACGACGCGCGCCCCTACACCTTCATCCACGT
>JBBDIW010000069.1:7057-20780 GCA_040880165.1 Gemmatimonadota bacterium
GAGCCGCACGGACTGGGTGGTGCGCGGCCGGTACCGGCTGGCCGAGGGCATCCTGGCCGACGCCTTCTGGGGACGCTCCTCCCTGGGGGGGGAAGACGAGGATGAAGACGAAGAGCCGGATCCCGCCGAGCCCGTCTTCGACTTCAGGAGCCGGAGCCAGCTCGGACTCCGGCTGAGCCTCGAGCGGGAGGCGCTGGATGCGCTCGTGTTGTGGGGGGAAGCCGGGTACCGGCTGCAGGGTGGCGACGGCTGGGCCGACAACGTTTCCGCGTTGCGCGCCGGGCTGCGTGGCGTCGGAGGCGGAGGCGTGGAAGGCGCGCTGGAGCGCGAAGCGTGGGCGGGGGGGGAGACGGCCACGGGATATCGCCTGAAGGGGTGGACGCCCGCGCTCCTGGGGGTCTCGCTCTTCGGATCCATCGAGAGCGGACGCAGGGGGATGCCCCTGCCGGCGCTGGCGGAGCTCCCCCCCGAGCTGGGCGATGTCCTCTTCACCGATCGCTCGGCGACCCGCATCGGGGCCGCCTTCGACGTCGGCGCGCTGGCGCTGGCGGGGGCCTGGATCCGGATGGAGGCGGACGTCCTGGCGCCTCTGGGCTTCGCGGCCGAGCGCCCGGGCGAGCCGGTAGGGGGTGGCGAGCGCCCCCGCAACGGGCTCGTGACGCCCGGAGGCGAGCGGACGGGCTTCGAGGTCAGCGGGAACGTCCCCCTGCTCCTGCTGGACGGCCTGTCCGCCACGGGATCCGCGCACTTCTGGAACGACGAGGAGGTCTGGCGCTACCTCCCCCGCCGGAGCTACGACGCCCGCATCGCATTCCACGACGTCTTTCTTCCCACGGAGAACCTGGAGGTATGGGCGGACGTGGGGGTGCGGGGGCGCGACCCGATGGCGGTCCCGATCGAGGGCGACACCAACCCGTGGCTGGACACCAACCTCGTCACGGTGCCGTTCGACCAGAGCTGGTTCCTTCGCCTCCAGATCCGCGTGGTCACCGTGCGCGTCTTCGTGGATTGGGAGAACATCACGATCCGGCAGCGGAACCAGGACTACCCGGACCGCCTGATGCCGTACACCCGCACCACGTACGGCGTGCGGTGGAGCCTGTGGAACTGACGAAGCATTGATTACACTAGGTGGCCGCTGCGCGGACGGGACGCACCCCTGTTCCCGCATCGACCCTCCGGGGGCGTCACCAGAGAGGAGAACGATCGCTTGATTCAGAGCATGACCGGGTACGGCGAAGCGGAACGGCGGACGGAGGAAGGGCTCCTCCGGGTCGAGATCCGGACCGTGAACCATCGCCACTTCAACGCGCAGCTCCGCACGCCCCCCGGCTTCGATCGGCACGAGGCGGAAGTTCTGCGCTGGCTGCGCGCCGCGATTACGCGCGGGCACGTGCACTACGGACTGACCTTCGAAAGCGACGCGGAAGCCGCGGGCGACGTCGCCGAGCTGGATCTCGAGCGGGCACGCGGATACCGCCGGCTGCTGGAGAGGCTCGGGCGGGAGCTCGATCTTCCGGGCACCATCGACCTCGAGCTGCTGACCCGGTTCCGGGACATCTTCCGCGCGCCCGAGCCCGAGCGCGAGCTTCCCCGGCTGGAGCTGGACGAGGTTCGCGCGGTGACGGAGGCGGCGTGCGCCGCCGTCGTCGCGATGCGGAGGGTGGAGGGCCAGCGTCTCCGGGCCGACCTCGCCGGCCGCCTCGCCGAGATCGAACGGAGGCTGCGCCTCATCGAGGAGCGTGCTCCCGAGCGGCTCACGGCCGAGCGCGACCGGCTGCGCGCCGCCATCCGGGAGCTCGGCGAGGGCATCCCGCTGGACGAGGAGCGAATCGCCCGTGAAGTCGCGCACATGGCGGAGCGGTGGGACATCCACGAGGAGATCGTGCGGCTTGCCGCTCACCTGGAGCACTTCCGCGAGAATCTGGGCGAGGCCGGAGGCGCGGGCGAGAATGAAAGCACGGGCGGGGGCGAGACCGCGGGGGCGAAGGGACGTTCGGCGGCGTCTGCCGGGGCGCCCGAGCCCGTCGGAAAGCGGCTGGGCTTCATCGTCCAGGAGATGCACCGCGAGACGAACACCATCGGCGCCAAGGCGAACGACACGCAGATCGCACAGGAAGTGATGGGCATCAAGGAGGAGATCGAACGCCTCCGCGAGCAGCTGGAGAACGTCGAATGAGTCTGCTTCCGCATCGTGCGTGCCCGGTGGTGCTCGCCGCCCCGAGCGGGACGGGCAAGACGACCATCGCCCGGGCGCTGGTCGAGTCCGCCCCGAACTTCGTCTTCTCGGTGTCCGCCACTACCCGCCTGCCCCGGGAGGGAGAGCGCGACGGCCAGGACTACGAGTTCGTGACGCCCTCCGAATTCCAGGACATGATCGAGAAGGACGAGCTGGTCGAATGGGCCGAGGTGCACGGCAACCTGTACGGCACCCCGCGGCGCAACGTCGAGGCGTCGGTCACGCGGGGCGAGCACGTGGTGCTGGACATCGACGTCCAGGGGGCGCGCCAGATCCGCGAGTCGGTCCCGGACGCGGTGCTGGTCTTCGTCTTCCCGCCTTCCGCGGACGCGCTCGTGTCGCGCCTCACGGCGCGGGGCACGGAGGAGATCCACGAGGTGCGGCGCAGGCTCGCCGCCGCCCGCGAAGAGCTGGAGCGGGCGCGCGACTTCGACTACATCGTCGTGAACGACGACCTGGATCGCGCGGTGCGCCAGGTGCAGGCGATCGTGCGTGCGGAGAGCCACCGACCGGAGCGGGTGAGAGAGCTGTCGGGCGAGGTGCAGCGCCTTCGGATCGAGATCGACCGGGCGCTCGCGGAGAAAGTTTCGGGGTGAGGGGTGCGGAACGGACGGGAATCCGCGAGTTTATCAAGCGCATGTGCACGGAATTCAAACGGGAGTCAGCATGAAGGTCTTTACGCCGGGTGAGGTCGCGGAGAACACGGACAGCAAGTACTTGGGCGTGCTCGTCGCGGCGAAGTACACGAGGGAGCTGAACTCCCTGCCGCGCGAGATTCTCCCCATCGGGGAGGAGAAGAAGCTCACGACGCGCTCGCTGGAGGCCCTGACTTCCGGACGCCTCGAGTTCCGCCTCGTCAAGCGCCGCCGGCGCGACGAGTAGGAGCGGGCGTCGCGGCGTCCCGCGATGACGACCCCCTGGAGCGGGAGACGGATCGTCCTGGGCGTCACCGGGGGGATCGCCGCCTACAAATCCGTCCAGCTCGCGCGTGACCTCACGCGCCTGGGTGCCCAGGTCGACGTGGTCTTCACCCGCTCCGCACACGAGTTCGTCCGCCCCCTCTCCTTCGAAGGGGTCACGGGCCGCAAGGTCTCCACCGAGTTCTTCACCACCGAGGGCGCGGCGCTCCACATCCGCCTCGCCGCGGAGGCTGATCTCGTCTGCGTGGCTCCCGCCACCGCGGATCTGATCGCGCGGGCCGCCCACGGGCGGGCCGACGATCTGCTCACCACCATCCTGCTCGCCACCGAAGCCCCCGTCCTGATCTGTCCCGCGATGAACGACCGCATGTATCGGCATCCCCAGACGCAGGCCAACGTCGCGCACCTGCGGGACGCGCTCGGCTACCGCATCGCGGGGCCGGGGGTGGGGCCGCTGGCGTGGGGGGAAGGGGAGGGGCCCGGGCGGATGCTCGAGCCGGCGGCGATCGTCGAGCACGTCGGTCGGGGACTCGGGGGGGGTGGCGCCTTCCGGGGAAGGCGCGTGCTGGTGACCGCGGGCCCCACGCGCGAGCCGCTCGACGCGGTCCGCTACCTGGGGAACCGGTCGTCGGGGAAGATGGGCTACGCGCTCGCCCGCGCCGCGTGGCGCCGGGGCGCCGAGGTGACCCTCGTCACCGGCCCCGTGTCGATCGAGCCGCCGGAGGGTGTGGGCGTCGTGCGGGTCGAGACGGCGGGGGAGATGTGTCGCGCCGTGCGGGAGGCGATCTCCTCCGCGGACGTCACCCTGTTCGCGGCGGCGGTCGCGGATTTCCGCCCCGCCGCCCCGCGAGAAGGGAAGATGAAGCGGGCCGAGGACGCCGCGCCCGAGCTCGCGCTCGCCGCGAACACCGATATCGCCCGGGAGACGCGCCCGCTGCGGAAGAAGGGCTCCGTTGCGGTCGGCTTCGCGCTCGAGACGTCCGACCTCGTGCGGAACGCGTCGGCGAAGCTCGAAGCCAAGGGGTTCGACCTCATCGCAGCGAACGACGCGACGGAAGACGGGGCGGGCTTCGACGTCGACACGAACCGGATCACGATCGTCGGGCGCGGCGCAGACGGCAAAGCCGCGGAGCCGGAAGCGCTCCCCCTCCTGTCCAAGGACGAGGCGGCCGAGCGCCTGCTGGACCGCGTCGCGACGCTTCTCGGGCGGGCGTAGCGGATGGCCGCGGACGGTCCTTCGCGAGGCGACGGGCGGGTCGAGCTGGCCCGCTTTCTCCGTCAGCGGGTGGAGCTCGGAAGCGCCGAGCTCTTCCTGGACGGACACACGCGGAAGGAATTGCTCGTGGCGCTCGCGCCCCGCCCGACCTCTGCGGCGTCGGCGTCGATGCCGCCTGCGGGCGGAGCGAGCTCGCCCCGACGTCTCCTCGAGCAGGCCCCTTCCACCATGGCGGCGCGCGCGTCCGACCACGAGCGTGCGAAGCCGGAGTCCGTGTCGGATCTCGTTCTCCCGGATCGGCACGACGCGCTCCGGGATCTGGCGGCGGTGTGCGAGCGGTGCGCGCTGGCCGAGGGGCGGACGAACGTCGTCTTCGGCGACGGAAATCCGGAGGCGCGCGTGATGGTGGTGGGGGAGGCGCCGGGGGCGAACGAGGATCGCACGGGCGTCCCCTTTGTCGGCCAGGCCGGCAAGCTCCTCGATCTCCTTCTCGCGTCCGTCGATCTGTCGCGGAAGGACTCGGTCTACATCTGCAACGTGATCAAGTGCCGCCCGCCGGGGAACCGCAACCCGCGCCCCGAGGAGATCGAGGCGTGCGCGCCGTATCTCCGCCGGCAGATCGAGATCGTCCAGCCGGAGGTGATCCTCGCCGTCGGCACCTTCGCGGGGCAGCTCCTGACGGGGGAGAAGACGGCGCTCGGCAGATTGAGGGGAAAAGTGTATCGCTATGGCGAGCTCCCCCTTATTGTGACGTATCACCCGGCGGCGCTTCTGCGGAACTCCGGCTGGACACGCGCGACCTGGGACGACCTCCAGTTGCTCCGAAGCATCCTGGATGCCGGTTGATCGGCGAACCCCTCGAACATCTTCTGGCCTCGGCAATGGCACTTTCCACGTGACTCCGAACAACGGATCCACCCCCGAATCTCCCTCGGAACGACCTCCCACGGAGGGCGGCCCCGTGCCGGACGGCGAAGCGGAAGGGGGTACACCGGCGCAGGGTGAGGGCGGCGAACCGCCTGCGGAGGCTTCCGGAGGCCCGCCGCGGCCCGTGCCCGCGACTCCGGACGCGCCCGCTCCGGCAAGCGCGCTCGAGCGGCCAACCCGGACCGGCGCCACCGCCGGGGGAGACGGCGGCTTCATCCGGGGCGCGTCGGCGACCGGATACGACCGCCAGCCCCCGATTTCGCTCGAAGCCGAGATCTCGGTGCTGGGCGGGATGCTCATCGACCCCGACTCCGTGCCGCGCGCCGTCGAGCACGTCAACGACACGATGTTCTACCGGGAGGCGCACCGCCGCCTCTTCCGCACGATGGTCCGGCTCTTCGAGCAGGGCGTCATCGTGGACGTCATCACGGTGGCCGACGCCCTCAAGAAGCAGGGCGAGCTGGAGTCGGTGGGCGGCGTGGCATACCTGGCCGAGGTCCTGGACGCCGTCCCCACCGCCGCGAACATCGAATACCACGCGAAGATCGTCGCGGAAAAGGCCGTCCTGCGGCGTCTCATCGACGCCTCGTCCGAGATCATCCGGGACGTCTACGACCAGGGCGAGCGGGGCATCGCCGAAGTGGTGGACCAGGCCGAGCAGCGGATCTTCCAGGTGGCGCAGAGCCACGACCGGGGCGGGTTCGTCTGGATCAAGGAGATCCTCTGGCCGACCTTCGAGCACATCGACGAGCTCCAGAAGTCCGCGGGCGGACTCACCGGAGTTCCTTCCGGGTTCGCCCACCTGGACCACATGACGACCGGGCTCCAGAAGGGGGACCTCATCATCGTGGCGGCGCGGCCGTCCATGGGGAAGACGTCGTGGGTCCTGAACGTCGCCCAGAACGCGGCGATCGACCACAACGTCTCCGTCGCGATCTTCTCGCTCGAGATGTCGAAGGAGCAGCTCGTGCAGCGGCTCCTGTGCGCGGAGGGCCGCGTGGACGCGCAGAAGCTGAGGAGCGGGCGGCTGAGCCCGGACGAGCATGGGCGACTGGCTTCCGCCGCGGCAAAGCTGAACACCGCGCCCATCTGGATTGACGACTCGCCCGGTGCCAGCGTGCTCGAGATGCGGGCCAAGGCGCGCCGTCTCAAGGCGGACACGGACATCGGGCTCCTCATCATCGACTACATGCAGCTGATGACGGGCGGCTCGCGCATCGAGAACCGCCAGCAGGAAGTGAGTGAGATTTCTCGAGGGCTGAAGGCGCTCGCGCGCGAGCTCGAGGTGCCGGTCATTTCGCTCAGTCAGCTCAGCCGTGGCCCCGAGCAGCGCACGGACCACCGCCCGCAGCTCTCGGACCTGCGCGATTCCGGATCGATCGAGCAGGATGCCGATCTGGTCATGTTCCTGTACCGTCCGGAGTATTACGCTCTGAGGGACGGTACGGGTCAGGCCGTGGACAAGGACGGCAACTCGCTCGAGGGCTCGGCTGAGCTCATCATCGGCAAGCAGAGAAACGGACCCACGGGAACGGTGAAGCTTTACTTCCACAAGGACTACACCCGCTTCGATTCGGTCGATGAGCGGCCGACGGCCGGGGCGTCGCAGGGTGGGCGCTCGGGCGGTTACGGGCAGCGTGACGGAGGGGGCTGAGCCGCTGCGGGTGGGTGTGGTCATCCCCGCCGGAGGCTCCGGACGTCGGATGCACGCGCCCGCATCGGAGGAGGGAGCGCCAGCGCCACCCGGCACCGTCCGGAAGCAGTACCTCGAGCTCGGCGGGGTGCCGGTGCTCCTGCGGGCGCTCCTGCCTTTTCTGGATCACGCGGGTGTCCAGTGCGTGGTCGTGGCGCTTCCGGCCGAGGACGCTGCGGCGCCCCCCCCCTGGCTCCAGGACGTCGACCCCCGCGTCCACCTCGTTTCCGGAGGGGCCACGCGCCAGGCATCGGTGCGGGCCGGGCTGGACGCCCTGCCGGCCGATGTGGACGTCATCGTCGTCCACGACGGAGCACGCCCGCTCGTCACGAAGGCGGTGATCGAACGCTGCATCGCCGCCGCCGCGGAAGGTGTGGGCGCGGTCGCGGGGTGGCCGGTCGTGGATACCATCAAGCAGGTGGAGGGGCGGCGCGTGACCGCGACGCCGGATCGCTCGACGCTCTGGCACGCGCAGACGCCCCAGGCTTTCCCGCGGGACATGCTTCTGAATGCCTATCGCGGTGCGGCCGGGGAGGACGAGCGGAACGCGCAGACGGACGACGCGGGGCTCGTTGCGCGACAGGGGGGGCGCGTCGTCATGGTCGAGGACTCGCCCCGCAATATCAAGGTGACGCGCCGCGACGACGTGCGGATCGCCGAAGCGCTGCTCGCGGCTGGCGACGGGAGCGGGACGTGAGCGCCTCCGACTTCATCCGGATTTCCGGGCAGGCGCCCGAGGCGGAGCGGGTGGCGGAGGTGGTGGCTCACCTGCGCGGCGGCGGACTGCTCGCCTACCCGACCGAAACGGTCTACGGGTTCGGCTGCGCCCTCCGGCCGGAACCGCTCGCCCGGCTCTTCCGGCTCAAGCGGAGCGACGCGTCGAAGCCCCTGCTGGTGCTGATCTCGAGCCGTGACGATGTGGCGACGCTCGGGTGGACCCCCGGGGCGGAAGCGCTGGCGCGGGCCTTCTGGCCGGGGCCGCTCACGCTCGTGCTTCCGGATCCCACCGAGCGCTTTCCCGCGGAAGTGCGGAACACCCACGGAGGGGTCGCCGTCCGTGCGTCGCCGCACCCGGTCGTGCGCGCGATCCTGGAGGCGCTGGAGGAGCCGATCACCTCCACCAGCGCGAACGTACCCGGCGAGGCGCCCGCGCGATCGGCAGCCGGAGCGCTCGAGGCGGCGGTTCGACTTCTTCGGGAAACGGAACTCGACAGAGCGCTGCGGGTCGTGGATGGGGGCACGCTCGCTCCCTCCGAATCCTCGACGCTCGTGGAGTTCTCGGGACAGAGTGCATGTCTCCGTCGCCGCGGGGTGATTCCGCTCGACGCCTTGCAAGCCGTTCATCCTGAGATCGATGACTCCGAAGTCCGCGGGTAAAGCCGAGAGCGAGCCGTTCCGGATTCTCTTCGTGTGCACCGGCAACACGTGCCGCAGCCCGTTGGCGGCCGCCATCGCGGACGCCGCGCTCGCGGAGCGGAAGTGGAAGCACGTGGAGGTGCGCTCCGCCGGAATCGCGGCAGGGGAAGGGCTTCCGGCCAGTGACGGCGCCGTTCGCGTCGGGCGCGCCCGCGGCGTCGATCTCTCTCGGCACGAGAGCACGCCCCTGACGGAGGAGCTCGTGGAGTGGGCCGATCTGGTCCTCACGATGGCGCCCCATCACCAGCACCGCGTGAAGCAGTTGGGCGGCGGGGAGCGCGCGACCCTCCTCACGGCATTCGCGGCGGGACCGGATGGGCCGGCCATGGAGCAGAGCGTGCTGGACCCCATCGGAGGCGAGGACGTGGTCTACGACGCCACCTTCGCGGAGCTGAAGGAGCTGATCCACGGAGTCCTCGCGCGGCTCGAGCCCATCCTTTCCCCGTAGGGATCTCATGAGCGTTCCCGCGAAGGCGCCGGCGAGGCCGGGCGTCACTTCGGCGACACGGGTCTTCGCGCTGCTCGGCGATCCGGTAGGGCATTCCCGCTCGCCCGTCATCCAGAACGAGGCCTTCGGACAGGCGGAGGTGGACGGCGTCTATGTCGCCATGCGATGCCGGACGGAAGACCTGGCGAGCGTGCTGCGCACGCTGGCCCTCACGGGGGGCGGGGGCAACGTCACCCTTCCGCACAAGGAGCGAGCCGCCAGGCTCCTCGACGTCCCGTCCGACGCGGTGCGCCGCACGGGGGCGTGCAACACCTTCTGGGGAACGGGCGACGCCGTGCACGGCGACAACACCGACGTGGAAGGCTTCCGCCGTGCGGTGAAGCTCTTCCTGGAGGGGGAGGGGAAGACGGGTTCCCTCGCCGGAGCCCGGATCCTCCTGCTCGGGGCGGGGGGCGCGTCCCGCGCCGTGCTCGTCTCCCTCCTGGACGAGGCGGCCGGCTCCATCACGCTTCTGAACCGGAGCGCGGAGCGCGCTCGGGCGGTGGCACGCAGGATCGGCGGCGCCAGCGTCCGAGTGGCCGAAGGGGTGGAGTCGCTGAAGGACGAGCGCTTCGACCTCGTCGTGAACGCGACCAGGCTGGGGCTGTCCGCGGACGACCCGCTGCCGCTGGACCTGGGGGTGCTGGAGAGCGCCGACGCGGTCTTCGACCTCGTATACGGTGCGGCTGAGACGCCTTTCGTCCGTTCCGCCCGCGAGCGGGGTGTTCCGGCGGTCGACGGCGCGGAGATGCTGGTCCAGCAGGGCGCCGTCGCGTTCGAGCGTTGGTGGGAGAGGCCCGCGCCCATCGGGGCGATGCGGGCGGCGCTGGACGTCGGGTCGTGAAGCCGGGGCCGCTCGCACGGAGCCTCCTCGACTTCTTTCTCCCCGTCGCCTGCCTCGGGTGCGGCGCCCGGCTCCCGCTGGATCGCCCGGACGACCTCGTCTGCGTGAACTGCATCGGGCGCCTCCGGCCGGTGCCGTCGCCGCGCTGCCCCCGCTGCGACCTCCCCTTCGGAACGGCCCGCTCCCCCGATCGGCCTTGCGGCGAGTGCGCCGAATGGCCGCCGTTCGTCGCCGGTGCGCGCTGCGCGGTCGTGCTCGAAACGCCTGCCTCGAAGCTCGTTCATGCCTTCAAGTACGAGGGATGGCGGGAGCTCGCGTCCCCGATGGGCGAGCGGGTGGCCGCGCTCGTGCGAACGGCACCGTTCTCCGCTCCCGGATCTTCCGCCCCCTGTCCGCCTACCGCGGGCGCCGGCGACGCGTCCCGGCCCGCCGCGGCTTCGCGCGCCATTGCCTTGCCTCCCATGGCGGCTTCACCCGACCGGCTTCGGGATCCCGATTCCGTCGTCGGTGAATTCCGGGTGCGCCGCACCGACGATCCGGGCCGACGGCTGGTCGTGCCCGTTCCCACCACGGCGCGGCGCGAGCGGCACCGGGGCTACAACCAGGCGAAACTGCTGGCCGAAGTGGTGGCCGATCGCAACGGTCTCCCTCTCGTTTCGGCGCTGCTCAGGGCGGGTGACAGCCGCACGCAGGTCTCGCTGCACGCGGCCGAGCGTCTGGCGAACGTCCGGCGCGCCTTCTCGGTTCAGGAAGAAGAAGCTTCCCGGCTGGAGGGGGCTTCCGTTATTCTGGTGGATGACGTGCTGACCACCGGCGCCACGGCGCTCGCGGCGGCGTACGCCTTGCATTCGGGAGGGGTCGAGCGGGTGACCGTTCTCACCTTCGCGCGGGCGCTTCCGGCGAGGGATCCGCGATCCCGCACGACACGTTAGATTGACGGTGTCCCAACGTTCTCAGTCGCTTCAAGGAGACTTTCTTCATGTCCATTCGAGTGGCGATCAATGGCTTCGGCCGCATCGGCCGGAATGTGCTGCGCGCGGCGAATCAGTCCGATTCGTCCGACCTCGAAATCGTCGCGGTCAACGATCTCACAGACAGTGGGACGCTGGCGCACCTGCTCCGCTACGATTCCGTGCACCGGGCCTACCCGGGAACGGTCGAGGTCGAGAAGGACGCCCTCGTCGTGGACGGCAGGACCATCCGCGTTCTGAGCGAGCGGGATCCGGCGAATCTGCCCTGGAAGGAGATGAAGGTCGACGTGGTCATCGAGTCCACCGGCTTCTTCACGAGCGGGGACGCCGCGAAGAAGCATCTGGACGCGGGCGCGAAGAAGGTCATCATCTCGGCGCCCGCAAAGAAGGAGGACGTCACGGTCGTCCTCGGCGTGAACCAGGGGATGTACGACGAGGAGAAGCACCACATCATCTCGAACGCGAGCTGCACGACGAACTGTCTTGCCCCGGTGGTCAAGGTTATCCTCGAGAGCTTCGGCCTGCGGCGCGGCCTGATGACCACGATCCATTCCTACACGAACGACCAGGCGCTGCTCGACGCGCCCCACAAGGATCTGCGGCGCGCCCGCGCGGCGGCCATGTCCATGATCCCCACCACGACAGGCGCCGCCCGCGCCACCTCGCTCGTGCTGCCGGAGGTGGAGGGGAAGCTGGACGGCATGGCCATCCGGGTCCCCACGCCGAACGTCTCGCTCGTGGATCTGGTCGCCGAGGTGGAGAAGGACGTCACGGTGGAAGAGGTGAATAATGCATTGCGAAACGCCGCGAAGGGCGATCTGGACGGCATCCTCACCGTGTCCGACAGTCCGCTCGTCTCCTCGGACTTCATCGGGAACGCGTCGAGCGCAATCGTGGACTCGATCAGCACCAGCGTCATCGACAAGCGGATGGTGAAGGTACTCGCCTGGTACGACAACGAGTGGGGTTACTCCTGCCGCGTGGCGGACCTCGCGCGCTACGTCGGAGAGCGGCTCCCGGTCGCCGGCCGGGCCTGAGCGCGGGAGCATGAGAAAGAAGACGCTCGGGGACATCCCTTCCGGCGCGTGGGCAGGTCTCCGCGTGCTCGTGCGCGCGGACTTCAACGTGCCACTGGACCGGGAGGGCCGGATCACCGACGCTTCCCGGATCCGGAGCACCGTGCCCACGCTCGAACGGCTGCTCGACGCGGGCGCACGCGTCATCCTTCTCTCTCACCTGGGCCGCCCGAAGGGCCCCGACGACGCCTCGATGTCGCTGCGCCCCGTGGCGGCGGAGCTGTCCGACCTGCTGTCCGGCCGGAGAGTGACGTTCGTCGAGGCGACCGTGGGAGAGGAGGCGCGCGCGGCGGTGGAGCGCCTCGATCCGGGGCAGGCGGTGCTCCTGGAAAACACCCGGTTTCTGCCGGGCGAGACGAAGAACGATCCGGACGTGGCGAGGGGATTGGCCGCGCTCGGCGACCACTTCGTCAACGACGCCTTCGGAACCGCGCATCGTGCCCACGCCTCCAACGTCGGCGTGGCCGAGGCCGTCCGGGAGAAGGGCGGGGAGGCCGTCGCGGGGCTGTTGCTGGAGCGCGAGCTCCGGTTTCTCGAGGACGCGCTGGCGGAGCCGAAGCGCCCGTTCGTCGCGATTTTCGGGGGCGCCAAGATCTCCGGCAAGATCGACGTGATCGAAGCCGTGCTTCCCCGCGTGGATCGCCTGCTCATCGGCGGTGCCATGGCGAACACCTTCTTCCGCGCCCTCGGGCTGGATACCGGGCGGTCGCTGGTCGAGGAGGACCGCGTGGAGATGGCGGGCGACCTGCTGGAGCGCGCAGGAGACCGGATCCTGCTTCCGGTGGACTGCGTCGTCGCGGCCGAGATCGAGGACGACGCAAAGACGCAGAACGTCGATCGGACGGAGGTTTCCGGCGACGACAGGATCGGCGATGTCGGACCGCGCACGCGGGAGATTTTCGCGGCGGAGCTCCGGCGCGCCGGGACCGTCGTCTGGAACGGCCCCATGGGCGTCTTCGAGCGCGCCCCGTTCGCGGGGGGCACGATGGCGGTCGCCAAGTCCGTCGCCGACGCCGGCGACGCGGGAGCCCTGACGATCGTGGGCGGGGGCGACTCCGCGGCGGCCGTCGAAGCGGCCGGCGTCGCAGCGAGGATTTCGCACGTCTCGACAGGAGGAGGGGCCTCCCTCGAGCTTCTTTCGGGCGCATCGCTGCCGGGGGTGGAGGTGCTGACGGATCGGGAGGACGGATGAGCGCGCTCAAGGTGATCGCCGGCAACTGGAAGATGCACCAGGGTCCGCGGGCGACGCGGGCCTTCTTCGAACGGTTCGACCTCGAAGGCGCGCGCAGTGAAGGCGGGGGGGAAGCGAAGGAGGGCCCTGGCGAGGCGCTGGCCCAGGCGGACGGCTCGCCGGGTGCGACCGAGGGCGTCAAGCTCCTGATCTTTCCGCCCCAGCTCTCCCTGCTCGCCGCGCTGGAGGCGAGACCCGACACCCCGATCATCGGGATCGGCGCGCAGAACATCCACTGGGAGACGGAGGGAGCGTACACCGGCGAGATCTCGGCGGAGATGGTCGCCGAGGCCGGCGCGAGCCATGTCCTCGTGGGCCACTCCGAGCGGCGGCACATCTTCGGCGAGACGGACGACGAGGCCGCGCGGAAGGTGAGGGCAGCACTCCGCGCGGGGCTGACGCCGGTGCTGTGCGTCGGCGAGACGCTGGAGGAGCGAAAGGCCGGGCGAGTGGAGGAGGTCGTCCTCCGCCAGCTGGACGTCGTGCTGGACGGGATGGACCCGACCGCGGAGCTCCTCGTCGCGTACGAGCCCGTGTGGGCCATCGGTACCGGCGAGACCGCCACCCCCGAAGACGCGTCCGCCGCCCACGGGACGCTGCGGCACCGGCTGCGCGAGGCGCTGGGCGAGGTGCGTGGAGACCGCTGCGCGTTGCTGTACGGCGGAAGCGTGAAGCCCGAAAACGCGCTGGAGCTCCTGCGCGC
>JBBDIW010000070.1:0-3154 GCA_040880165.1 Gemmatimonadota bacterium
CGCGTACGTGAGGATCCCGGCGGGCGCGGCGAAGGCGATGACGCCGATCGAGGCCGCCGCCACCCGCCGCAGATCGAGCCGCACCAGATAGATCAGCAGGGGAATGGCCACGATGCCGCCCCCGACGCCGAGGAACGCGGAAAGGAATCCGACCGCCGCCCCGGAACCGAGGGTGAGCACGGGGTGGAGACGCTGCGGCGGCGCCTCGCCGAGCCCCGACACCGGCCCACGCCCCACCAGCATGCGGGCGGCGATGGAGACGAGCAGCAGCCCGAACAGGAGCTGGAGCAGCTCGGACGGAAGGCCGATCGCGATCCGCGCCCCGAGCACCGCGGCCACGGCCGCTCCGATCCCCATCGGAATCACCGCACGCCAGAAGACGAGCTGGGCCTTCTGGTAGGTCACCAGGCCGCTCAGGGCTACAGGTATGATGATAAAGAGGCTGGTCGCGTGTGCCACGACCGCCCTCGTCCCGGGGACGATTTCGATTCCGCTCCACGCCGGGGCGTCGAAGAGGAGATAGAGAAAGGGGACGATGATGACACCGCCCCCGATCCCCAGAAGTCCCGAAATGAGCCCGACCAGCCCACCGAACGCGAGGGTGAGCAGGAGAGCGAGCAGGCTCATTCGAGGCCGCCTTCCCTCCCCCCGTCATCGCGCCGCTCGTCCCCGAAGGGCACCGCTGCGCGCTCGCTCAGCGCCGCGTCCGTCTCTCCGAAGCGGCCGCCCGCCACCCGGAAGAGGTTGTCCTGCGAAGCCGCCGTACGCAGCAGCCGAAGCGCTTCCTGGATCGGAGCGTCGAGCGGAAGCCGACGGCGGAACACCTCGGCCGTCCCCCACTTCTGCAGCGCGATCTCGCGCTCGAGTTCCAGTTTGACGAAACGCTTCGCCCCGGCGAAGGTGTCGCGCTCCACCCGGAGGCCCCGGTCGCCCAGGTTCCGGTAGAAGTCGTCGAGCTCCGCGTCCGAGAAATCGAAGCCCGGATCGAGCCCGGGGTTGGCCTGGAGGTACTGCACGGCGTACGAGAAGATCGCGGCGTTGAACGCACCCGCCTCCCGGTAGACGCGCTGAACCGCGGCCTGCTCGCCCGTCGAGAGCGTGTCCGGCGCCAGGAGGATGTCCGGCGTGATGCCGCCCCCCCCGTAGAGCAGTCGCCCGCGACCCGAGGTGTAGCGGTCCCTGCCCGCCGTATCCGGACGCAGCGTCATCTGGGCGTCGATCGTGAGCACACCGTCCCGTCCCAGGGAGCGATTGTCATCCGCCGGCTTCTCGATAGACCGGCCCGAGGGCGTGTACCAGCGCGCAGTCGTCAGCTTGAGGACGTTGCCGCCCGAAAGCCGGTACAGCGTCTGCACCGAGCCCTTCCCGAACGACGTCGCCCCGATGAGCAGCGCGCGGTCGTGGTCCTGGAGCGCCCCGGCGACGATCTCCGACGCGCTCGCGCTCCGCTCGTCCACAAGCACCACGAGCGACAGGTCCGGGAACGCTTCGTCCCGGGAGGCCGTGAGCGTCTGGTTCTGATCCCGCGACTTCCCCTTCGTCTCGACGACCGACCGGCCGGACTCGAGGAAGAGGTTGCTCAGCGCGACGCCCTGGTCGAGAAGCCCGCCCGGGTTACCGCGCAGGTCGAGCACGAGTCCCTCCATTCCCTCGGCGACGAGCGAGTCGATCGCCGCCCGCACCTCGCGGGTCGCGCTCTCGCGGAAGACCTGGAGGGGGACGTACCCGACCTTCTCGTCGAGCATCATCGCGAAGGGCACGGAGTGGATCTCGATGACCGCCCGCGTCAGCGTGAACGGGATGATCTCGTCCACGCCCGGCCGCCGGATGCCCACCCAGGCCTCGGAACCGGGGCGGCCGCGCAACACCTCCACCGCCTGGTTCGTCGTCCACCCCTCGGCGGACTCCCCATCGATCTCCGCGATCTGGTCGCCCGCACGGATTCCGGCGCGCTGGCCCGGCGTTCCCGGCAGCGGCGTCACCACCGTCACCCACCCGTCCCGCTCCACGATCTCGAGCCCCACCCCGCCGTAGTCGCCCTCGGTCTGGATGCGGAAGTTCTCGTAATCGGAGACGTTCAGCAGCGAAGTGTTCGGATCCCCGAGATTCTGGATCATCCCCTCGACGGCCGCGTTGTAGAGCTCGTTGCGCTCCACCGGATCCACGTAGCGCTCGGCAAGATGATCGACGACCTCCTGGAAGAGCCGCGCCTGGAAGTAGACGTTCTCCTCCTGGTCGAATCCTCGCTGCAGAAACCAGCCGCCGGTGAGCATGGCGGCGAGGAAGAGAAGTGCCGGGGCGAGAGCGGATCTTCTGGATCTCATTGGAAGGGATGCCTCCATGGGGGCGCTGCGGGAGCGCAACATAGGGTCATGCGGCGGGATGCGAACGGTGCCGCGCTTTTTTTCGGGGTCGGCACGTCCGTGGGACATGCGGATGGGCAGATGCTACAGGTTCGCTAAACCGACGCGTCCGGAAATGTTCCTGCGAACCGGTTCTCGAGGATCGCGCGGAGGCGCGCCTCCACCTCCTCCTCCGTTCCGATGGCGTCGACCCTTACCGCCAAAATATCCTCCTCCGCGAGCGCGCGATACCCCTCGCGCACGCGCTCCAGGAAGGCGACGCCGGAGCGTTCGAAGCGATCGCCCTCCTTCCCCTCCGCCTCCTGCCGGGCCATCCCCTCGGAGACGGGCAGGTCCAGCACGAGGTACAGGTCGGGTCGGAGCCCGCCGGTGGCGACGTCGTTCATGTCGCGGATCTTCTCCACGTCCAGCCCGCGACCATACCCCTGGTAGGCGTACGTCGAGAGGTCGAAGCGATCTGCGAGCACCACCTCGCCCCGCTCGAGCGCAGGCCGGACGACCTCGCGCACGAACGCCGCCCGGGCCGCCAGCATCAGGAAGAGCTCCGTCTCGGGAGCCATGTCCAGCCCCTCCCGCTCCAGCAGAACCCCCCGGATTGCCTCCCCCACCGCCGTCCCCCCCGGCTCGCGCGCAGCCGTGAAGGGAACACCGAGCCGCTCGAACCAGGCCGTCAGCCGACGCATCTGCGTACTCTTCCCCGCCCCCTCCACCCCCTCGATGACCAGAAACGTCATGCCCCCAAGCCCAGGAGCAAAGCGAGCGCAGCGAGCGAGCCCGAGAGCAAGGCGAAC
>JBBDIW010000071.1:0-19803 GCA_040880165.1 Gemmatimonadota bacterium
ACGCACGAGCCGACCGGCGTCGTGGTGTCGTGCCAGCAGGAGCGCTCGCAGTTCAAGAACAAGGCGACCGCGATGAAGATGCTGAAGGCCGCGCTGTACGAGCGTGCGCTGCAGGAGCAGGAGCAGGAGAAGGCGGCTGTCGAGGCGACGAAGACCGAGATCGGGTGGGGCAACCAGATCCGCTCCTACGTCTTCCAGCCCTATACGATGGTGTCGGACCACAGGACCGAGCTCAAGGTGACGGACGTCCACCGCGTCATGGACGGCGACCTCGATCCCTTCATACAGGCATTCCTCAAGCAGTTCGGAGCGGCGACCGCGGCATAATGGAAAACATTGAACTGAGCCGGCTCCTCCAGGCGCGGCGCGAGAAGCTGGATCAGCTGAAGGAGCGCGGGATCCCCCCGTACGCCTACCGGTTCGAGCGGTCCCATACCGCCGGCCGGGCCACCGAGCTGTTCGAGCTGGAGGAAGAGGAGGAAGCGCTGGACGCGGAGGGGCAGGGAACGGAGGTCCGGCTGGCCGGCCGCCTCATGGGCTTCCGGGGCCACGGCAAAAGCGCCTTCGCCCACCTGGAGGACGTCTCGGGGCGGATCCAGGTCTACTTCCGCAAGGACGTGCTGGGAGAGGAGTGCTTCGAGATTCTGGACCTCCTGGACCTGGGGGACTGGGTCGGGGTCCGCGGTCCACTCTTCCGCACGCGCACGGGGGAAGTCACCGTGAGGGCGCAGAAGTGGGAGTTGCTCTCCAAGTCGCTCCGTCCCCTCCCCATCGGGAAGACGGAGGTGGACCCGGAGACGGGGGAGCGGAAGACGTACGGCGGCTTCGCCGACGTCGAGAGCCGCTACCGGCAGCGCTACGCAGACCTCGCCGTGCACCCCGAGGTTCGCGAGGTCTTCCGCACGCGGAGCCGGATTGTCCGCGAGTTGCGGCGCTTCCTGGACGAGCGGGACTTCCTCGAGGTCGAGACGCCGATTCTCCAGCCGCTGTACGGCGGCGCCTCCGCTCGCCCCTTCGTGACACACCACAACGCGCTCGAGACGGATCTCTACCTGCGCATCGCGGACGAGCTCTACCTGAAGCGCCTCATCGTGGGAGGCATGGAGCGCGTCTACGAGATCGGCAAGGACTTCCGCAACGAGGGCATCGACCGGTTCCACAACCCGGAATTCACGATGCTCGAGTTCTACCAGGCATTCGCGGACTACAACGACATGATGGAGCTGGTGGAGCAGATGCTCGTCCAGCTGGTCGAGGCGGTCGTGGGGGGAGAGACGGTCACGTACCAGGGGAACACGATCTCGTTCAAGGCGCCCTTCGCCCGCGTGAGTCTGGTGCGGGCGCTCGAGGACGCGCTGGGCGCGGACCCGCTGACGATGGACGAAGGGGAGTTGCGGAGACGCGCGGACGCCGCGGGCGCGCCGGACCTCGAAGGGGCCGGGCGCGGTAAGCTGATGGACAAGCTCTTCGAGGCCCTGATCCAGCCGAAGCTCGTGGAGCCCACCTTCATCGTGGACTATCCCCGGGAGCTGAGCCCGCTTGCGAAGCCGATGCGGGACGACCCGGAGATCACCGAGCGCTTCGAGCTCTTCGTGGCGGGCCAGGAGCTGGCGAACGCCTTCTCGGAGTTGAACGACCCGCTCGACCAGAGAAGCCGGCTCGAGGACCAGAACCGCCTCCGCGAGGAGGGGGACGAGGAGACCCACCCCATCGACGAGGACTACATCCGCGCGCTCGAGTACGGCATGCCCCCCACCGGCGGAGTCGGCATCGGGGTCGATCGCCTCACCATGATGCTGACGGATCGCGCGTCGATTCGCGACGTCCTCCTCTTTCCGACGCTCCGTCCGGAACAATCCGGCTGACCCGGATCTCCAGGAAGACTACGTGAAGAAACTCGACTGGTTCATCGCACGACGGTACCTCGCTTCCCGGAAGCAGGGGCGCTTTCTCTCGTTCATCACCTGGATCGCCCTCGGAGGGATCACGGTCGGCGTGACGGCGCTCATTCTCGTCATCGGGGTGATGAACGGGATGCAGGAGGAGCTCCGGGACAAGATCCTGGGATCGACGCCTCACATTCTGGTGCTGCAGCACGGCACGTCGCTCCGGATGGACGACTGGCGCTCGGTGCTGGGCACGGTGCGCGAGATGGACCGAACCCTGGGGGCGTCTCCCTTCGTGCTCACCCAGGTGGCGACCGGTCGCGACGACTACGCGCAGTCGGCCGACCTGTACGGGGTCTCCGCGGATGCGGCCGAGACCTCGGGCGCGGCGGTCACCGACATGGAGGCGAGCATCCAGAGCGGGCTCTACTCGCTGGAGGGAACGGAGTCCGGACTTCCGCCTCTCCTCGTGGGGAGCCGGCTCGCGGAGCGGTTGCAGGTTTTCAGGGGGGATACGCTCGTCCTCTATTCACTCGAGAACATCCGGATGGACCCCTTCGGAAATCCGAGCCCCGCCATCCGGCAGTACGAGGTGACCGGGACCTTCACGACCGGGATGTACGACTACGACATTCGAAACATGTACGCGCCCCTCGAAGCGGTGCAGAACCTCCTCGGCATCGAGGAGGAGGACCAGGTGTCCGGGATCGGCGTGCGCGTGGACGACGCCTGGGCCGCGACCGAGGTCGGCAACACCATCCGCCGGGAGCTGGGGAGCCCGTACTACGTGGAAAGCTGGATCACGACGAACCAGTCGCTCTTCTCCGCGCTCCGGCTGGAGAAGCTGGTGATGGGGCTGATCCTCTTCCTGATCATCGTGGTCGCGGCGTTCAACATCGTGAGCACGCTCGTCATGGTCGTGGTGGACCGCACTTCCGAGATCGGCATCCTGAAGTCCATGGGAATGAGCGACCGGCAGGTGCTGCGGGTCTTCATGCTGCAGGGCCTCTGGATCGGGATGATCGGGACCGTCCTCGGCACCCTCTTCGGGAGCCTGGGCGCCTGGATCCTCCACCGATACGAGGTCATTCCGATTCCGCCGGACGTCTACTTCATCGACCGGCTCCCCGTGTCCCTCCACCCGCTGGAGGTCCTGATGATCATGACCCTCAGCATTCTGGTAGCCTTCGCGGCCACGATCTACCCCGCGCTGCAGGCGTCGCGGCTGCAGCCGGTCGAGGCGATCCGGCATGAATGATGCTCGTGTCACCCCCCTGGAGGCGCGGGACCTCAGGAAGAGCTACCGCCTCGGGGACGGAAGCGAACTCCATGTCCTGCAGGGGGTAAATCTTCGCGTAGCCCCCGGGGAGGCCGTGGCCATCATGGGGACCAGCGGGACCGGCAAGTCGACGCTGCTCCATCTGCTGGGCGCCCTGGACCGGCCGAGTTCGGGCGAGGTGCGGGTCGGGGGGGAGCTGCTTTCCGGGCTGGGGGACGCCGCCCTGGCGGACGCACGCAATCGGCAGATCGGCTTCGTCTTCCAGTTCCACCATCTGCTCCGCGAGTTCACGGCGCTCGAGAACGCCATGATGCCCTGCCTGATCGCGGGGGTGCCCCGGGATGAGGCGCGCAGGCGCTCCCTCGAAATTCTCCGGGCGGTCGGGCTGGCGGGCAGGCTGGATCACAAGCCGTGGCAGCTTTCGGGCGGAGAGCAGCAGAGAGTCGCAGTGGCCCGGGCGCTGTCCAACCGACCGGTGGTGCTTCTCGCGGACGAGCCGTCCGGCAACCTGGATGCGCACACGAGCGAGCAGCTCCACGACCTTCTCTTCCAGCTGCGGAACGAACGGGAACTTTCCATGGTGCTCGTGACCCATAACCCGGAACTGGCGGACCGTGCGGACCGGGTCCTGCTCCTGAAGGAGGGAATCCTGCAGCCTGCGGAAACGGACGTGCGGATGGAAGCGAGCGAAGGCGCAGAACGCGTATGAGCGACATCGAGAAACAGGCGACGTGCGACAATTGCGGCGGGCCGGATCCGGTGATCCACCTGACGCAGATCGTGAACAACGAGATGTCCACCCAGCACCTGTGCGAGGCGTGTGCAGCGGCGAAGGGGCTGGAGACGTCGAACGTCCCGGCGAACTTTCCGCTCAACGACTTCCTCGCCCAGATGGGGAAGGAAGATCCGGCCATCGTCGAACAGGGCGACGGGGGATCCTGCTCCTTCTGCGGACTGACGTTCGCCGACTTTCGCGAAGCCGGGCGGCTGGGCTGCCCGCACTGCTATACGTCGCTCGAGGTGCACCTGAGAGGCCTGCTGCGCCGGATCCATGGCGGAACCCAGCACGTCGGCAAGGTCTATCTCACACCGGACCCCACCGCGTCCGAGCGGGAGAAGCGACTGGACGGACTGCGCCGCAAGCTCCAGCGCGCGGTGGATTCCGAGAACTTTGAACGGGCCGCGCAGCTCCGGGACCAGATCCGGTCCATGGAGCCGGCCTGACGGGAGATCATGGAAGACTTCAGCTCGACACCCGATTTCGGCCTGAACTGGCTGGACGCGAGCGGGGCGCACGCCGACATCGTGCTCTCCACGCGGGTGCGGCTCGCGCGCAATCTCCAGGGCCACGCGTTCGGGCCACGCGCCCGCCTGAACGACCGCGAGGCCGTGCTTCAGCGCGTCCGGTCGACGCTGGGGAAGGGTACGATCCTCGAGGGTTCGTCCGTGACGGACCTTCCGGAAATGGATGTCCGTTCGCGCAGGATTCTGCTGGAGCGGCGCCTCGTGTCGCGGGAACTGGTGGGCGAGGGCGGCACCTCGCCGGTGCAGGGCACGGCCGTCGTGCTCTCCACGCGCGAGCCCATGAGCGTGATGGTCAACGAGGAAGACCACCTGCGCCTCCAGACCCTCGTCTCCGGCCTCCGCCTCACCGAGGCATGGAGCAGCATCGACCGCCTGGACGAGGACCTGGGGCAGGAACTCCCGTACGCGTATCATCACGAATTCGGGTTCCTCACGAGTTGTCCCACCAACGTCGGTACCGGACTCCGGGCCTCGGTGCTCATGCACCTGCCCGGCCTCGTGCTCACGAAGGAGATCGGGAAGGTCCTGCAGGGGCTCTCCCAGGTGGGGCTCACCTTCCGCGGGCTCTACGGCGAAGGGTCGGAAGTCGTCGGCAACTTCTTTCAGCTGTCCAACCAGACCACGCTGGGAAAGAGCGAGGAAGACCTGATCGACCACCTGGAGAAGATCGTCCGTCAGGTCATCCAGTACGAGACCCAGGCGCGCCAGATCCTGATGCGCGACGCGGCGGCCGTGACCGAAGACAAGATCTGGCGCGCGTATGGTTTACTGCGCTACGCGCGGTCGCTTTCGTTCGAGGAAGTGATGAACCTCCTGAGTGGTGTCCGGCTCGGCGCGAGCCTGAAACTTCTCCCGGGGCTCCGTGTATATCCGTTGAACAAAATCATGATTTTCACCCAGTCTGCACATCTCGAGCAAGCCGCAGGCCGGGACCTCCCAACCTCCGAAAGTGACATCCACCGGGCGGCATACGTCCGGCGAATTCTGGAAACCGAAGGAGTGGTGACTCCGGATCGCGAACCACCGGGAAACGATCCACTCCCTGATTCATCCGGCTGAGCGACCTGTCCCACGGGCTTGAGAAACAACATGAACTACAACTTCACAGATCGCGTACGGAAAGTCCTCGCCATGGCGCGTGACGAAGCCATCCGGCTTCAGCACGACTACGTGGGGACGGAGCACATTCTGCTGGGTCTGATCCGCGAGGGCGAGGGCGTGGCCGCGGCCGTGCTCACGAATCTGAGCGTGGATCTGGACCAGATCCACGAGCGCGTGGAGGAGTCCGTCCGCAAGGGCAAGGCGACGATCGCGCTGGGAGAGCTGCCGTATACCTCGCGCGCCAAGAAGGTGCTCGAGTTCGCGATGGCGGAGGCCCGGGAGCTCAACCACTCGTACGTCGGTACGGAGCACCTGCTGCTCGGTCTTCTGCGAGAGGAGAAGGGCATCGCAGCGCAGGTCCTGAACTCTCTCGGGGTCACGCTCGAGGAGGCGCGTGCCGAAACGCTGAAGGTGCTCGGCTCCGACGTCACTCCGCCCGAGCCCGCGGGAATGGGAGGCGGATCCTCGCCCACGCCGAGCAGCGCGAAATCCGAGAAGAAGTCCAAGACCCCCGCGCTCGACCACTTCTGCCGCGACCTGACCGAGCTCGCGCGCCAGTCGAAGCTGGACCCGACCATCGGTCGGTTCCCGGAGATCGAGCGGGTGGTGGAGATCCTCTGCCGGCGCAAGAAGAACAACCCGGTGCTCATCGGAGAGCCGGGCGTCGGGAAGACGGCCATCGTCGAGGGGCTCGCCCAGCTCATCTCGAAGGGCGAGGTGACCGAGGCGCTGAAGGACCACCGCGTCCTCGCGCTGGACATGGCGGCCGTCATCGCGGGCACGAAGTACCGGGGGCAGTTCGAGGAGCGCCTGAAGGCGGTCATGAACGAAATCTCCCAGAACCGGAGCGTGATCCTCTTCATCGACGAGCTCCACACCCTGGTGGGCGCGGGCGCGGCGGAGGGAGCGATCGATGCTTCCAACATGCTGAAACCGGCGCTCGCCCGGGGAGAGCTCCAGTGCATCGGGGCCTCCACGCTGAACGAGTACCGCAAGTACATCGAGAAGGACGGCGCGCTCGAGCGGCGCTTCCAGCCCATCATCGTGGATCCGCCGGCCGTCGAGGAGACGGTCGAGATCCTGAAGGGGCTGCGCGTGCACTACGAAGATCACCACAAGGTCGTGATCCCGGACGAGGCGCTCGACGCCGCGTCCAAGCTCTCGGACCGGTACATCACGGACCGTTTCCTTCCCGACAAGGCGATCGACGTCATCGACGAGGCGGGCGCACGCGCCCGGATCGCGAGTCAGGTTCCCCCGCCGGAGGTGGAGGAGCTGAAGGCGGACCTCGGCAAGATCGGCGAGAAGAAGGAAGAGGCCATCCGGGACCAGGACTTCGAGAAGGCGGCCGAGTTGCGCGACCAGGAGCGGGAGCTGCAGCACAGCATCCGCTCGCGGAAGGAGGAGTGGGAGGAGGAACGCAAGCGCCACCGCCCCGAGATCTCCACGGAGGAGGTCGCGTTCATCGTGAGCCGCTGGACGGGCATTCCGGTGACCCGGCTCCGCCAGGCGGAGACCGAGCGGCTGGTCCACATGGAGGAGGAGCTTCACCAGCGCGTCGTGGGACAGAACGACGCCATCGAGGCGATCTCCCGCGCCATCCGCAGGAGCCGCGCGGGTCTGAAGGATCCGCGTCGTCCCATCGGCTCCTTCATCTTCAGCGGTCCGACCGGTGTCGGCAAGACCGAGCTGGCGCGCGCGCTGGCGGAGTTCCTCTTCGCGGATCGCGAGGCCCTGATCCGCGTCGACATGAGCGAATACATGGAGAAGTTCTCCGTGTCGCGGCTCATCGGAGCGCCTCCTGGCTACGTCGGGTACGAGGATTCCGGAACGCTGACGAAGGCGGTTCGGCGCCGGCCCTACTCGGTCGTCCTCCTGGACGAGATCGAGAAGGCGCATCCGGATGTCTTCAACATCCTCCTCCAGGTGCTCGACGAGGGGCACCTGACGGACAACTACGGGCGCGTGATCGACTTCAAGAACACCGTCCTGATCATGACATCGAACCTCGGCGCCCGCGACATCACGAAGGGCGGCGGCCTGGGCTTCCACAAGGGAGACCCGCAGTCCAGCTACGAGGTGATGAAGAGCAAGGTGCGCGAGGAGATCGAGCGCGCCTTCAACCCCGAGTTCCTGAACCGCGTGGACGACACGATCGTCTTCCACCCGCTCAGCCGCGAGGAGATCGGCGAGATCGTGCATATCCTCCTGCAGGAGGTGCAGGATCGGCTCGCCGAGGAAGAAATGACGCTCACCCTGACGGACGCGGCGGTCGACTTCCTGACCGAACGCGGCTACGATCAGAAGTTCGGAGCGCGTCCGTTGCGGCGTGCCATCCAGCGCTATCTGGAGGACCCATTGTCCGAAAAGATCCTGGTCGCCGAGTTCAACGCCGGGGATGAGATCGAAGTGGACGTCGACGAGAGCGGCGAGGCTCTTTCCCTTCGGACGGCATCGGCGACGAAAACGTGACTTCAGATCTCTCGAGGCTGCCGAGGCTCTTCCCGGGAAGGGTCCTCCTGGTTGCGGGTCTCGCAGCCCTCCTGGCTCCGTTCGCCCCCCCCGGGGCGGACGGGGCGTTCGACCTGAGCGCCCAGGTCCCCACCGATCCGGCGCCCCAGCAGGTGGCCGGCACGGTCTTCGTCGATTCCATTGCCGTGGAAGGTCTTGTGCGTCAGACGGAGATCGCGGTGCTCGGTACCACCGGCCTGCGCGCCGGAACCGAGATCAGCTTTCGCGACATTCAGCGCGGCGTGCGCGCCCTCTGGGACACCGGCCTCTTCTCCGACATCCGGGTGCACGCCCGCGGAGACGAGGGCGATCCGGTGCTGCTCGTATTCGAGGTGGACGAGCATCCCGTGATGCGCCGCGTCGAGATCCGGGGGCTCGAGAACATCAGTGCCGGAACCGTGCGGGACGAAGCCGGGCTGCAGTCGGGCGAGCCCTACTCTCCCATCCGGATTGCCCGCGCCCGCGACTACATCCGTGCCGAGCTGGCGCGCGCGGGAATCCCGTTCGCGAACATCGAGGAAAGGCAGGAACCGATCTCGGGTACGGAGAACGAGATCGCGCTCATCCTGGAAGTCACCGAGGGCCAGCGCGTCATCATCGCCGACGTGGCGTTCGAGGGGAACGAGCGCCTCTCGCGCAGCGACCTCGTCGGCGCGATGAACACGCGGCCGGAAGGGTTCTGGTGGTTCCGCACGGGCGGATTCGACCAGGAGAGCCTCGCGACCGACCTGGAGGAGACGCTTCCCACGCTGTACAGCTCGCACGGGCTGCTCGACTTCCAGGTGGTCTCGGACACGCTCATCATCGAACCGAGCTCCGGGAAGGCGCGGCTCGAAGTGACGGTGGACGAGGGTCCGCAGTACCGTCTGGCGGACTTCCGGGTGGAGGGGAACCGCCGCTTTCCGACTCCGGATCTCGAGCAGTACTACCAGCCGGAGCGTGGTGGACTGCTGCAGACGCTGGGACTGAGGCGCGGAGCGAGCGCGGACGAGGCACCCGTCTTCAACGCGGCCACCTTCGAGGCCGCGACAGCGGATGTCAGTCAGCTTTACCGCAACAACGGCTACCTCTTCGCGCAGGTGGTCCCGTTCGTCGAGCGGACCGAGGCGGATGGCACGCCCGTCGTCGAGGTCGGCTGGCGCATCACCGAGGGACAGCCCGCCTACGTGAACCGGGTCGAGATCACCGGAAACGAGTTCACGCACGACCGCGTCATCCGCGAGCAGATCTACCTGCTGCCCGGAGACGTCTACAGCGAGGCCCGCCTCCTTCAGAGCTGGCAGGGAATCTCGTCCGTCGGGTTCTTCGAGACCCCGATGGAGGTGCCCAGCATGGACGTGAACGAAGAGACGGGAGACGTGGACATCACCTTCCACGTGACGGAGAAGCAGACGGGCTCCGTCAACTTCGGCACGGCGGTGGGGGGTGGCACCGGCGTCGCGGGCTTCCTGGGCTACGACCAGCCGAACCTCTTCGGCCAGGCGAAGTCCGGGAGTCTGCGCTGGGACTTCGGGCGCTACCAGAACAACTTCTCGCTCTCCTACACGGATCCTGCGCTCTTCCAGTCGCGGGTCAGTGGCTCGTTCTCGCTCTTCAATTCGCGGGACCGCTTCTTTCAGTTCGCGACCGGGGAACGGCGCAGGATCGGAGCCTCGACGCGCTTCGGCGTTCCCATTCCCGGGTACCCGCGTACCCGTCTCTTCGCGGGGTATTCGCTTTCGCGAACAGACTACCGGCAGCGGGAGGGCGTAGACGACACGTCGCTGTTCGGGCGTCCGCCGGGAACGCAGAGCACCGTGAGCGTCGGAGTGACGCGGCAGACGCTCGACCACCCGATGTTCCCCACCTCGGGCTCTCGGCAGAGCATCAACAATGAGTTCAGCGGGGGCCTGCTGGGCGGAGACGGCAACTTCAGCAAGCACGAGATCGAGGGAACGTGGTGGGTACCCGCGGGTCAGCTCGGCGGCAGCGGACCGGGACCTGGAGGCGTGCGGTTCGCCCTCGGGCTCTCTGCGCGGGCCGGAGCGATCTTCGGAGACGCTTCCGCCTTCCCCTTCGACCGGTACTGGATGGGAGGCGTGCAGTTCGGCGAGCGCCTCAGGGGGTACGAGGAGACGACGCTGACACCGCAGGGATACGTTCCGCGCGGCGCGCAGCAGGTTTCGGACATCAACCGGCTCGGGGACTCCTTCCTCCTGCTCACGGCCGAATACGCGATCCGGCTGAGCGACCAGATCTCCGTCTCGCTCTTCTATGATGCCGGAGGCGTGTGGCGGGATCCCTGGGAAATGGACGCGTCGCGCCTCTTCCGCGGCGCGGGGCTGGGCGTTCAGCTCGTCACGCCATTCGGACCGCTGGGGCTGGATTACGCCTACGGCTTCGACAAACCCGATCCCGGGTTCGAGTTGCACTTCAGGATGGGCGGCTTCTGACCGTCGCTCCATCCGGACCACTTCACACGCCGACTGAATCGGAGAACATCTCAATGCGTCGCTCAACGCTCATTCCAGCGGGATTCCTCTTCCTCGTGCTCCTTCTCGGCGTGGAGGCTCAGGCACAGACGGCTCCGCGCTTCGCCTACATCGATTCCGAGGCGATTCTGCAGGAGGCGCCGGGGGCGCAGGAAGCCCAGCAGGCCTTCGAACAGGACATGAACCGGTTCAGGGAGGAAGTCCAGGGGCTCGCCCAGGAGCTCCAGGAGCTCATCACCCGCTTCGAGTCGCAGACGATGATGTCGCCGGAGGCGCGGGGGCGTCGCGAGCAGGAAATCCGGGAGAAGCAGCAGCAGTATCAGCAGAGGATCGAAGAGCTCGAGAACCAGGCGGCGGCGCGGCAGGCCGAGCTGGTGGAGCCGATCATGGACCGGATCACCCAGGTCATCGAGACGCTGCGCGCCGAGGGCAACTACTCCATCATCTTCGACGCGGCCTCGCGTTCGTTCATCGCTGCGGATCCGGAGCTCGACCTCACGGCCGAGGTCCTGCGGAGGCTTCGCGCCGATACGGCGGGACGATAGACGACGGCGCGCAGGCCAGCGCACCCTCCGGAAGAAGTGCAGTGAACGTGGCCCACGATCCGCCGGTATCCTGGCGGATCGTGGGCCTTCGTCGTTATCCATCGGTCCGTTGCCGGCGGCGACGCGACCAGACGCGGAGAGCCCGATGACGGGACCGAGAAGAAGGGAGAACGGGGGCGAAGGGTTACGCCTGGACGAGGTCGCCAGGCTCGTGGACGGCAGACTGGAGGGCCCCCCGGACCAGCACGTCCGCGACGTGCGTCCGCTGGCCCAGGCGGGAGCCGGAGACCTGGGATTTCTTGCGCACGACGCCTACCTCAAGTTCCTGCCGGGGAGCGCTGCGGGGGCACTTCTCGTGCGCGATTCGCTCGTCGAAGCGCTGCCGTCGGAGCGTCCACCCCTCGTCGTCGTGAAGAACCCGGCGGTCGCGCTCGCCCAACTTCTCGACGCCCTCCACCCCGAACCGGAGGTCGCCCCGGAGATCCACTCCACGGCCGTCATCGGGCGCAACGTGAAGCTCGGGAAAGGCGTCTCCATCGGACCCTACGCGGTGCTGGAGGAAGGGGCCGTGCTCGGAGACCTTGTGCGCCTCGGCGCGCACGTCGTCGTAGGCGCGGGTTCCCGGATCGGCGACGCCTCGGTCCTTCACCCGCACGTCGTCCTCTACCCCTTCTCGACGCTCGGGCAACGGGTCATCCTCCATTCCGGAACACGGCTCGGCGTGGACGGGTTCGGCTACGCGTACCACGAGGGTGAGCACCGGAAGATCCGCCAGGTGGGCGGGTGCTCCATCGGAGACGACGTGGAGATCGGCGCGAACAGCTGCATCGACCGCGGCTCGATCGGAGATACCGTCGTCGGCGCAGGAACGAAGATCGACAACCTCGTGCACCTGGGCCACAACGTGGTCGTCGGACGCGCGGCGATCCTGGTCGCGCAGGTCGGGGTGGCCGGCTCCGTGCGGATCGGCGACGGTGCGGTGTTCGGAGGGCAGGCCGGGATTGCCGGACACACCGAGATCGGCGCGGGGGCGATGATCGCGGGGCGGGCAGGAGTCATCGGTGACGTTCCCCCCGGAGCGACCGTAATGGGATTCCCGGCGCGCCCCCAGCGAGAGTTCCTGCGGGCCATGGCGAACCTTTTTCGCCTCCCGGACCTCGTGCGCAGGATTCGACGCATCGAGGAAGCGCTCGAAACGACCGGGTCGACGCCTCCGGAGGACGAATCGGACGGAAGCGAGGGCACGTCCGGCGGACGCTGACCGGATTCGATCCGTCGCGGCGAAGCTGTTATCTTGCTGCGCGAATGATCCTTGTCGAAGCCCGGACCCGGGGCCGGCCGATCGCACACTCCGAGGGACGAGAAGCGGAGCGAAATGAATCGCAAGAATCAGCGAACCATCGCGGGCGAAGTGACGGTGCAGGGGCTTGGCGTACACGCCGGCGAACAGGCGACCCTCACCTTCCGCCCCGCACCCGCCGGAAGCGGAATCCGCTTTCGCCGTTGCGACCTGGAAGGGTCCCCCGAGATCCCGGCCGACCTCGAGCACGTCGTGGCCACGGAGTTGGGAACGACGATCGGCGCCGGAGAAGCACGGGTTCTCACGATCGAACATGTGATGGCGGCACTGGCCTCGCAGAGCATCGACAATGTCCTGCTCGAGCTATCGGGGCCCGAGCCCCCCATCCTGGACGGCAGCTTCACCGAGTACGTGAAGGCGCTCGAGGCCGCAGGGACCACCGAGCAGGACCTGCCGGCGCGGGTCATCCGGATCGAGGAGCCGATCGCGGTCGAAATGGAGAGCGGCGAGTCGTACGTCGCCACCCCGGGGCGCGGCTTCCGGATTTCCGCGACCATCGACTTCGCGCATGCCGGAATCGGCCGGCAGTATGGCTCCTTCGATCTCACCAACGGTTCGTTCGCCCGCGAGGTCGCCCCTGCGCGCACCTTCGGGTTCAGGAACGAGGCGGAAGCGCTGCGGGCACGGGGGCTGGCGCGCGGCGCCTCGCTCGAGAACACCGTGGTGCTGGACGACGACGGCGTCATGAACGACGCCCTGCGCTTTCCGGACGAGTTCCTGCGCCACAAGGTCGGGGACATCCTGGGCGACCTGTCGCTCCTGGGTGGGCGACTGGAGGGGCACGTGATCGCGGAGCGTCCCAGCCACCACGGGAACGTGGAGATGGCGCGCGCCATCGCGAAGCAGAAGCGGAAGGCCGAGCGCCCCATCGTGGACGCCCAGAAAATCCTCCAGTACCTCCCGCATCGTTTCCCCATGCTCCTCGTGGACCGAGTGGTCGACTTCGAGTCGGGAAAGCGCATCGTCGGGATCAAGAACGTGACGATCAACGAGCCCTTCTTCCAGGGCCACTATCCCGGTCACCCCATCATGCCGGGCGTGCTCATCATCGAAGCGATGGCTCAGGTCGGGGGGCTGCTCCTGATGGACGCCATCGAGAATCCGGAGGACAAGGTCGTGTACTTCATGTCGCTCGACAAGGTGAAATGGCGGCGACCCGTCACACCGGGAGACCAGATCGTATTCGAGGTCGAGATGCTCCAGTTCCGGCGTCATGTGTGCAAGATGCGCGGAGAGGGGTTCGTGGACGGAAACCTTGTAGCCGAGGCGGAGCTCATGGCCCGAATCGTGGACCGGTGAAGGAGACGATTGTGAACCTGCCAGACGACCGAAGGAACGAGGAAGATCCGACGGCGATGCCGTGGAACCGCGAATCCGCGGACTCCGGGATCCATCCCTCGGCGATCATCGATCCTTCCGCGGCCGTCGAGGACGGGGTGATGGTGGGTCCCTGGACAATCATCGGGCCGAACGTGCGGATCGGCGCGGGGACCATCATCGGGCCCGGGGTTCTGATCGAACGCGACACGATCCTCGGCATGGACTGCCGCGTCCACAAGGGCGCGATCCTGGGGAGCGATCCCCAGGACCTGAAGTACGCCGGGGAGTCTACCCTCCTCACCATCGGCGACCGCACGGTCATCCGCGAATACGCGACGCTGAACCGGGGCACGGAGGAAAGCGGAACGACCGAGGTCGGCAACGACTGTCTGCTCATGGCCTACACGCATGTGGCGCATGACTGCCGACTGGGAAACCACGTCATCCTCTCCAACTCCGTGAACATGGCGGGACACGTGCAGATCGGAGACTGGGCGATCGTCGGCGGCGTCACGCCCATCCACCAGTTCGTGCGAATCGGCACCCACGCCTTCGTAGGAGGCGGCTCCAGGATCTCGCAGGACGTTCCGCCCTACTGCAGGGCCGCGGGGAATCCGCCGAAGCTCTACGGTCTGAACTCGGTCGGGCTCGAGCGGCGCGGCTTCTCCCCCGAGCTGCGCAACGAGATCAAGAAAACGTACCGCATCGTCTTCAAGTCGAACCTGAATGTTTCGCAGGGGGTCCTTCGCGCCGTCGAGGAGGTTCAGCCGTTCACCGAAGTGGAGCACCTCCTGGACTTTATCCGGACCAGCGAACGGGGCATCACCACGTGATGGCGGCAACCGACGAAGCGCTGAGGGTGGGAGTGGTCGGTACCGGCAGCCTGGGATTCCACCACGCGCGCATCCTGCGGGACCTCCCGGGGACGCGGATGCAGGGCTTCTTCGAGCTTCGCACCGAGCGCCGGCACGAGGTGGAGCAGGAGCTCGAGGTGACCGCCTTCGACAGCCTTGACGCGCTCCTGGACACGGTGGACGCGGTCGTCGTCGCGGTTCCCACGCTCCAGCACGAGGAGGTGGCCGTCGCCGCGGTCACGCGCGGCATCCACGTCCTGATCGAGAAGCCCATCGCGCCGACCGTGGAAGCAGCGGACCGGATCCTGGCGGCCGCGAGGGCAGGGAAGGCCGTCGTGCAGACGGGCCACGTGGAGCGCTTCAATTCAGCCCTGCTCGCCGCCGATCGGTACCTCGACACTCCCCTCTTCATCGAGTCGCACCGCCTCGCCCCGTTCGTCAACCGTGGCACCGACGTGGCGGTCGTGCTCGACCTGATGATCCACGACGTGGACCTCGTCCAGAGTCTTGTCGGTACCCCCATCCTCGAGATCGCCGCGAGCGGGGTTCCGGTGCTGACCCCGAACGTGGACATCGCGAATGCGCGCCTCACGTTCACCGGGGGAGCGGTCGCGAACCTCACCGCGAGCCGCGTTTCGATGGAGCGGATGCGGAAGCTGCGCATCTTCCAGCGCTCCGGCTACATGAGCCTGAATCTGGCGGAAGGCACGGGCGAGTTTCTCCGCGTCAAGGGCGAGCTGCCGGCGCTTTCCGACATCGCGGTCGGTGCCCCCGGGGCGAACGGCGGCAGCGCAAACGGACACGGTGCAGCGGAGATGGGACTTCTCGACATCATCGAGCGGATTCCGCTGGAGAAGACCGAGGGAGAGCCGCTCCGACGCGAGCTGGAAAACTTTCGTGATGCGGCCCTCGGATTCGCCGCCCCGCTCGTGACCGGAGACGACGGCCGGGCCGCACTGGACGTGATACGTTCCATCGAAGAACGGATTGAGCAACATGTCGCTGATACGCGTACGGCGTGATCGGAAGAAGGACTGGATCGACACCAAGAAGAGCAAGTCCCCGAGGAAGCTGATCGGCTTTCTCATCCTGGTGGTTCTCCTCATCTGGTATCTGGGCACCCGCTTCTGAACGCGCCCGTCATCCTCCTGCTCGCCGGAGAAGCTTCGGGTGACCACCACGGAGCCCAGGTCGCGCGCGCCCTTCGCGAACGCTGGCCCGACGCGACGCTGATCGGACTCGGTGGAGACCGGATGGCGGCCGAGGGCGTCGAGCTCCTGGCCGGGCTGGACGACCTCGCCGTGATGGGCTTCGCCGAGGTGGTCGCGCGACTCCCGTGGTTTCTGGGCCTGGAGCGGCGGGTGAAGGAGCTTCTCGTGGAGCGGAAGATCGACCTGGTCCTCCCGATCGACTACCCCGGCCTCAATCTCCGGATTGCGCGGGCGGCGCACGAGCGAAAGATCCCGGTGCTCTACTACATCTCCCCGCAAGTCTGGGCGTGGCGCGCGGGAAGAGCGGCGCGGCTCGCCAGGGACGCGGACCACGTCGCCGTAATTCTCCCCTTCGAAGTGGACGTCCTGGAGAAAGCGGGCGCGCGCGTGAGCTTCGTCGGACACCCCCTCCTGGACAGGCCGGACGATACGCCTGAGCGGGAGGAGTTCTGCAGGACGTGGGGTCTGGACCCCGCGGGGCCGATCCTTCCGATCTTTCCCGGATCCCGCCGGCAGGAGCTCGAGCGGCACCTCGAGCGCTTCGTCGCGGCGGCCGAACGGGTCCGCGCCGCGCGCCCCGACGTGCAGATCGTGCTCGCGCGCGCCAGCTCGGTCACGGCCGGCGCCCTCGAAGGGCTGGGGTATCCGGTGATCGACGACACCCGGGCGCTGCTCCGGCACGGACGGGCGGCGCTCGTCAAGTCGGGAACGACGACGCTGGAGGCTGCCCTCGAGGGAGTTCCATTCGTGGTGGCCTACCGCACGCACCCGCTGACCTTCTGGCTTGCGCGCCGGCTGGTGCGGGTCGACCACGTGGCCCTCGCCAACCTGGTCGCGGGTGAGCGCGTCGTTCCCGAGCTGCTCCAGGACGACGCCACACCCGAAGCGCTGGCGTCCGCCCTCCTCCCCCTCGTGGACGACTCACCCGCTCGCGAGGCCATGCTGCGAGGCCTCGGACGCGTCCGCAGCACCCTTGGCACTCCGGGTGCGGCGGAACGCGTGGCGGAGCTCGCGGGCGCTCTCGTCGACGACCCGCCCGGACGGCTTCCAGCATGATTTCGGCCGAGACGAAGTTCAGGGCTGCGGGGCGTGTCGGCTCGCCGCTGGTACGGGCGCTGCTCGGCACGGTTCGCACCGAGATCACGGGCGACGAGGAGCTCGAGCGCTTCCGCCGGGACGGCCAGCCCGTCATCTTCGCGCTCTGGCACGGTCAGCTTCTCCCGCTCACGCACCACCACCGCGACCAGGGCGTCACGGCACTCGTGAGCGAGCACGCCGACGGCGAGTACATCACCCGGATCATCATGCGGCTGGGCTTCACCGCAGCCCGGGGCTCGAGCACGCGGGGCGGAACGGCGGGGCTGCGCGGCCTGCTGCGGGCGGCCCGGGCGGGACGGGACCTCGCCATCACCGCGGACGGGCCGCGCGGGCCCCGCCACGACTTCAAGCCGGGCGCGCTCATCGCCGCCAAGCTCACCGGGTACCCGATCATTCCCGTCGCCTGCTCCGCCTCGCGCGCATGGGTCTTCAACTCCTGGGACCGGTTCATCCTCCCGAAGCCTTTTTCCAGATTGAAGATCGCCTACGGCGAGGCCGTCCTCGTCGATCGGAAGAGCAGCGACGAAGAGCTGGAGCGCCTGGCGGCCCGGCTCGCGGAGACGCTCGTGGATCTCGTCCCCCCGCTCCCGGACGAGGACGCATGAGTCGCGGGGGCGCACGGTCCGTGCTCGAGCCGGCGGTGCACGCATGGTGGGCGGGGAAGGGGGGCGCCGCGGGAGCCGTGCTTTCGGCGCTGCTCCTTCCGGCGGGCGCGCTCTTCGCGGGCGCAGTCCGTCTCCGCAACGCGACGTACGACCACGGCTGGCGCGCCTCCGCTCGCGGCGCCATCCCTGTCGTCTCCATCGGGAATCTGAGCGTGGGCGGCACGGGGAAGACCCCGGTCAGCGCCTGGGTCGCCGTAGCGCTGAGGGTGATGGGGGAGCGCCCCGCGATCGTCTCGCGAGGGTACGGGCGGGACGAGCTCGCGCTCCACGCGGCGTGGAACCCCGGCATTCCTGTCCAGCGCGCGCCGGACCGCCTCGAGGGCATCGCCCGGGCCGCCGACCTGGGCGCAACCGTCGCGATCCTGGACGACGGCTTCCAGCACAGACGGGCCGAACGCGACCTCGACGTCGTCCTTCTCGCCGTCGAGCAGCCCTTCCCCCCACGCCTGCTTCCTCGGGGGCCGTACCGCGAGCCCCTGTCCTCGCTGCGCCGCGCGGATCTCCTCGTTCTCACGCGAAAGATCGCCTCGCTTGAGGACGCCCGGATGCTGGAGCAGGCTGTGCGGCAACGGCATCCGGAGCTGGGCATCGTCCGGATCCACCTGCGTCCGTCTCGCTGGAAGAAGCTGGGCGGCGGCGCGGTCGACGCGCCGGGCGCGGGCACCGTCGACGGGCGGGAGAACGGCGTCCTCGCGGTCTCCAGCATCGCGTCGCCCGACACCTTCCACGCACTCGTGCGGGAAGCGATCGGGCAGGTGTCGCCGGGGACGGTGGAGGGTTGCGCCTTCCCGGACCACCACGAGTACACGCAGGTCGACGCCGAGAGGATCGTGCGGACGGCACGCGGCCGCACGGTGGTGACGACCGAAAAGGACGCGGTGAAGCTGGTGGAATTCTCGGACCTGCTCCCGGACGTCCGGGTGCTTGGCCTCGACCTCGTCATCGAGAGCGGCGAGACGCGGCTCCGCGGAGCGCTGCAGGCGGCGGTGCGCCGCTCCCGGACGAGTGGAGAAAATCGGTCGGCAGGGAGTGTATTCGCGAAGGATCCGCCCGGGGCATCGGAAGGCGGAACCTCGGAGCATCCGGTATGAAGGTCACGGTCATCGCGGTGGGCCGGGCGCGGGGTCTCCTGGCCCCGGCGATCGCGGAATACGAGACGCGGGCCGCGCGCTACTGGAAGCTCGAGGTCGTCGAGGTGGACGCGGGTTCCGGAAGGGGCGACGCGGCCCCCCGGGACGTCCGCCGCGCCGAAGCCGAGCGCATCCTGGCGCGGATCCCGGCGGGCGCCGACGTGACGGCCCTGACCCGCGCGGGGAAAGGGATGAGCTCGCGCATGCTGGCAAGTCACCTGTCGTCGCTCGCCCTGGGCTCCTCCCTCGGCGCCGCCTTCGTGCTCGGCGGCGCTTTCGGGTTGGGAAAAGACGTGCTCGACAAGTCACGGTGGAAGCTGTCTCTTTCGCAGATGACGCTTCCGCACGAAATGGCGCGCCTCGTCCTGGCGGAGCAGCTCTACCGGGCCGGCACCATTCACAGAAACGAGCCCTATCACAAGGAAGGTTCATGAGCCCGAAGCCCTGGTTCCGGAAGTGGTTCGGGAAGGAATACCTCGACCTCTATCCCCATCGCGACGTAGAGGAGGCGAGAGAGGCCGTACGGCTCCTTCTGGAAACGACCCGGCCTCCCGCCGGGGCGCGTGTGCTTGACCTGGCGTGCGGGGCGGGACGCCATCTTGCCGAGCTGGCCGGGGCCGACGTGCGCGCCACGGGGCTCGACTTGTCTGCCACGCTCCTCGAGCAGGCGCGCGCCGCGAGCCCGCACACCGGGCTCGTGCGCTCCGACATGCGGAAGCTGCCCTTCGCGGATGGGAGCTTCGACCTTGTGACCAGCTTCTTCACCTCGTTCGGGTACTTCGAGGACCCGCGCGACGACGCGCGCGTTCTCGGCGAATCGCGCCGGGTGCTCTCGGACCGGGGCCACCTCCTGCTCGACTTCCTGAACGCCGACAAGGTGCGCGCCGGCCTCGAGCCCTACGACGTGCGCGAAGTGAACGGCACGCGCATCCACCAGGAGCGGCGCCTGATCGAGGGCGGGACCGTCGTCCAGAAGCAGATTCGCATCGAAGACGGGGCGGGTCCCGGGCGGACCTTCACCGAGCGGGTGCGGCTCTACCCCCCCGAGGAGCTGCAGGCTATGCTTG
>JBBDIW010000072.1:0-5584 GCA_040880165.1 Gemmatimonadota bacterium
TGCCAGATGAATATTTCGGACGGGGAGCTGATGCAGGGCGTTCTCGCGTCGGACGGCTACGAGATCGTGGACCGGCCCGAAGACGCAGACGTCGTCCTCGTGAACACGTGCGCCATTCGCGAGCACGCGGAGCGCCGGGTGCTGGGACGCGTGTCCCAGCTGAACGGCATCAAGCTGGAGCGCCCGGACCTCGTCATCGGCGTGACCGGCTGCATGGCACAGCGCATGGGGGAGTCGCTGCTCGAGGACGCCCCCTACGTGGACCTCGTGATGGGGCCCGACGGGTACCGGACGCTCCCCGAGCAGCTGCGCGAGCTGGTGCCGGCTGCCGACTCCGCGGATGCTCCGTCCGGCTCCCCGGGCGCGACCGCGCCCCGCCCGTCACGCACGTCGCGTGCAGGGTCACCCGCCCGCCAGCTCGCCGTGCTGGGGATGAACCGGGAGGAGAACTACGAGGGGCTGGAGATGCGACGCACGTCCGACGTCGCGGCCTGGATCCCCATCCAGCGCGGCTGCGACCACCGCTGCACCTTCTGCATCGTGCCCTACGTGCGCGGCCCGGAGAAGAACCGGCGCGCGGAGGACGTGCTCGACGAAGTTCGGGCGCTCGGCGCCGCCGGCACGACGGAGGTCACCCTGCTGGGACAGACCGTGAACTCCTACAGCGCGGGGGAGTGGAGCTTTCCGCGGCTGCTGCGCGAGGTCTCCCGGCTCCCGGGCATCCGGCGGGTCCGGTTCACCTCGCCCCATCCGAACGACGTGACGCCCGAGCTGATCGCGGTCATGGCCGAGGAGCCGAACGTCTGCGAGCAGCTTCACCTCCCCGCGCAATCCGGGAGCAACCGGACGCTGAAGCGCATGCTGCGCCGCTACACCGTCGAGAGCTTCCTCGAGAAGGTCGAGCGGGTGCGGGAAGGCGTGCCGGACATCGCGCTCTCCACGGACATCATCACGGGCTTCCCCGGGGAGACGGAGGAGGAGTTCGAGCAGACGCTGGAGCTCATGCGAAGGGTCCGCTTCGACGACGCCTTCACCTACAAGTATTCCCTGCGGGAAGGCACGCCCGCCACCCGCTTTCCGGAAGGGGACTTCATCGACGGCGAGGTGGCGCAGCGCCGGCTCGAGGAGCTCATCCGGGTCAGCCGGGACATCCAGCGGGAGATCAACCGCACGGAGGTGGGACGGGTGGAGGAAGTCCTGGTGGAGCGAAGCGCGCGGGAGCCGGGCCAGGTCATGGGACGGACGCGCCGGAACAAGGTCATCGCCTTCGCCGGCGACGCGTCGCTGATCGGGTCGTACCACCGGGTGGAGCTCGTCGCCACGACCGGCCCGACCTTTTCGGGCCGCCCCGCGGGGGCAGCGGACGAGGCGCCAGGCCTCCAGAGGACCGCGTGAGCAGACTGGCCGGCGCCGTCGGCGTCTTCCTTGTCCTGATCATGATCGTCGCCTTCGCGCGCATGAACGGCGGCGAGCGCGTGACGCTGGACCTGGGGGTCTTCACGTTCTACCGGGTCCCGCTGACCGTGGTGGCCTTCGGCGGCGTCTTCGTCGGAATGCTGGTCATGCTCGTGGCGGGAATCCACGCGGATCTGAAGGTGCGGAAATTCCTCCGCGACCGGCTCCACGACGAGGGGCTGGAGGAGCGCGGCCGGATCGACCGGTCGCAGCAGGATCTCTTCGTCTCGGAGCCCGAGTGAGCTGATTCCACCCCGGAAGGGGGAAAGGGGGCCGTGATCTGAGGCTCCTGGTTCCCCCGATCACCTGGCTGGCCCTCGCCTTCGCGGCGGGAACGGGCCTCTCCCTTCTCGGCGCACCCCTCCCCCCCGCGCCACTCGCACTCCTCCTCCTTCTCGCGCCCATCGCGCCATGGCTTCGCCCACGAAGCGGTGCTGCATCCGCCCCCCGCGGCCGGCGGACCACCGCCCACCCCGGTTCCCCCGGTTCACGCGGCGAGGAGAACGCCGGCGTCGGTGAAGGGGGCCGCGCCGAGGGCGCGGCGGGGCCGATGGCGGCTCGCCTCGGGCTCCTGGCGGCGCTGCTCGCGGGGGCCTTCACGACCTCCGCGTGGCTGGGCCACCGCGAGGCGGATTGCCGCCTTCACCTCCCGGACGAGGCGGTGGTCGAGGTGGTGGGCCGCTTCGTGGGTCGGCCGGCGGAGGGCGCGGCCCCCTTCCTGGTGGAATCCGGGCTCCCCGGGGGGTGCAGGGGGGAAGTGCGCGCCTTCCTGGCCAGCGGAATGGACGCGCCGGAGCCGGGTGCGCCGGTGCGGGGAACGGCGCTCTGGCGGAAGAGCCGCCGCCCGGACCCGCTCCGCCCTGCCGGCGCCGGCTACCTGGCCTTCCGCGCGCTCGAGCGCACGCAGGAGGGAGCGCTGCCGGCTCGGCCCGTCCTGCGTTTCCGCGGAGCCGTGCAGGAGCGCATCGCCCTGCTCTTCGGGGCGCGCGCGCCGGTGGTGGAGGCGCTCATCCTGGCACGGCGCGAGGGGCTGGCGACGGAGCTGCGCGACGCCTTCGCGGTGTCCGGCACGGCGCACCTCCTCGCGATCTCCGGCTTCCACGTCGGGGTCGTCGCGGGCCTGCTTTTCTCGCTCCTCCGCCTGCTGGGGGCGGGGCGGCGGGGGGCGGCGCTCGGTTCGGCGGGCGGGTGCTGGGCGTACGTGCTCTCGATCGGCGCGCCGGACGCCGCCGCGCGCGCGGCGGTCATGCTGACCCTGCTTGCCCTCGGACAGCTCAGGGGACGCCCCGCCGCCCCTCTCGGGGCCGTCGCCACCGCGCTCCTTCTCATGCTGCTCGTTTCGCCCGGGTCGATCGCCGCCGTGGGCTTCCAGCTCTCCTTCGCCGGCGCGGCGGGGCTGATCCTGCTCCGCCCCCCGATCGCCGACGTGGTGCGGCGCTGGTCGCGCGGACGGCTGCCGCCGGCCGTCGAGTCGGGGATCGACTCCGGGGTGGCGGCCACCCTTGCGACGCTGCCGCTGGTCGTCTGGCACTTCGACCGCGCCTCGCTCGTGGGGGTCCCGGCGACGCTCGTCCTCGGTCCTCTGATCGCAACGGCCATTCCGGGCATCTTCGTCACGCTGCTCCTCTCCTGGCCGTTCCCGGATCTCGCGTCCTTCCTGGGCGGCGGGATCGAGCTCATTCTCACGGTGATGCTCCGCCTGGTCGAGTGGACGGCTGCCATTCCCGGCGCGGCTCCCTGGATCCCGCGCCCCTGGCTGCTGTCCGCCTTCGCCGGGGGGGCGGGCGCCGCATTCGTGGCGGCGCAGCTGCAGCCGATCTCCGTCCGGCTTCGCCGTGTGCTCCTCCTGGCGGGGGCCGCCGGGGGGCTGATCCTCTGGCCGCTGATCACGGCCGGGGCTTCCGGAGCTACGCTCGATCTCCACATCCTGGACGTGGGGCAGGGGGACGCCACGGCGCTCCGGACACCGCGCGGGCGTTGGGTCCTGATCGACGCGGGTCCCACCTCCACGACCTTCGACGCCGGCAGTCGGATCGTGGTTCCCTTTCTTCGAAGGCAGGGGGTCGGTCGCCTCGAGGTGCTCGTACTCACCCACCCCCACCTGGACCACATCGGAGGGGCACGCGCTGTGCTGGATGCCGTGGAAACGGGGCGCGTCATGGACCCGGGGCTCGCCACGGGAAGCGTGGCGCACCTGCAGATCCTGGAGCGCGTCCGGGACCGCGACGTGGGGTGGTGGGAGGCGCGAGCAGGCGAGCGCTTCGAGCTGGACGGCGTGACGTTCGACGTCCTGCACCCCGACGACGCGCAGCTGCGGGGCCCGGTGGAAGACCCGAACGACGTCTCGATCGTCCTGCTCGTGCGCTACGGCGCCTTCCGCGCGCTCTTCACCGGCGACGCGCCGGCGGAGGTGGAGCGCGAGATCCTGGAGCGGGGGAGCCCGGTGGGGCAGCTGCAATTGCTCAAGGCGGGCCATCACGGAAGCAGCACGTCGACCGCCGACGATCTCGTGGAGGCGACGCGCCCGGAAATTGCCGTGTTCTCGATGGGGCATCGCAACCGCTACGGTCATCCGAGCCCCGCGGTGGTGGAGCGCCTGGAGCGCGCGGGGTCGAGGACGTTCCGCACGGATCGGCAGGGAACGATCCGCATCCGGGCGCGCGCGGACGGCTCCTACCGGATCTGGACCGGCCGGGACGGAAGGGGAGGAGGAGACTGAAGCGAAGTCCCGGCGCGGCGAACGGAAGGGGGCCGGATTCGATAAAATGAAGGCGCGGCGGCTCGGAGGATTTCCCCCTTCCGGATCTGCCTTTACCTTGTTGTGGAGAGGATGCAACACCCGGCCGGTGCATCGACGCTTTCGAAGAGGATCGAAATCGAAGAATGAGTGAATCCAAGGTCGTGACCCTCGGCAGGCACATCGCCGACCAGGAGCGGGTCCATCCCGAAGCGACGGGCGCTTTCAGCGACATCCTGTACGACATCGCGCTGGCGGCGAAGATCATCTCGCGCGACGTGAACAAGGCCGGGCTCGTCGACATCCTGGGCCGGGCCGGAGGCGAGAACATCCAGGGCGAGGTGGTGCAGAAGCTGGACGCGCTCGCGCAGGACGTCATCTACAACGCGATGGATCATTCCGGGAACCTGTGCTGCATGGTGTCGGAAGAGGTCGAGGACATCATTCCCATTCCCCGGCGCTACCCGCGCGGCGACTACGTGCTCCTCTTCGACCCGCTCGACGGCTCGTCGAACATCGACGTGAACGTCTCGATCGGCACGATCTTCTCGATCCACGCGAAGATCTCGGACGGCGTGGACGGCGTGCTCGAAGACGCGCTCCAGCCGGGGCGTCGGCAGCTCGCGGCCGGCTATGTCGTCTACGGCTCCTCGACGATGCTCGTCTTCACGAGCGGGAACGGCGTGCACGGCTTCACCCTCGATCCCTCGATCGGCGAATTCCTCCTGAGTCACCCGAACATCCGACTTCCCGAGCCTCCCGCCCCGTGCTACTCGATCAACGAGGCGTACTATCCCCGCTGGAGCCGCCAGCAACAGCTCCTGGTGAGTCACCTGAAGGGAACCGATGGCTACGAGTCGCAGGGATTCAGCTCGCGCTACATCGGCTCGCTGGTGGCGGACTTCCACCGCACGGTGCTCGCCGGGGGCCTCTTCATGTATCCTTCCGACAACCGAAGCCCGTCGGGGAAGCTCCGGCTTCTCTACGAGGCGGCGCCGCTGGCGATGGTGGCGGAGCAGGCGGGCGGGCGCGCATCGACCGGAAACGAGGACATCCTGGACATCCTGCCGGACAGCCTGCATCAGCGCATCCCCCTCTTCATCGGGTCGAAGGAGCTGGTGGACCTGGCCGAACGGTATCTCGCCGGTGAGGGTGAGGAGCCGGTCGATCGTCGCCGTTCCTCTTCTTCCATCCGCTCCGACGGGAACGGGAAGGGCAACGTCGGCGAGAAGGACGCGACGCGCCCGGCAGAGCGCGGCACGGCCCGCACCGACGATTCACCGGCCGAAGCTGAAAGCTGAAGTGGACACGCTCCTGCTTCAGGTGGATCGCCTGGAGGACGAGATGGTGGTCCTGTCGCACGACGGGAAGGCGTACCTGGAGCTTCCGCGC
>JBBDIW010000072.1:5684-19559 GCA_040880165.1 Gemmatimonadota bacterium
GGACGAGATGGTGGTCCTGTCGCACGACGGGAAGGCGTACCTGGAGCTTCCGCGCACGATGCTGCCCGGCGAGCTCTTCCCGGGTGAGCTGCTCCGGCTCCGGGTCGAACGGGGGGACCACACGTCGTCGCTCAGGTTGGAGCGCGATCCGGCCGCGACCGCGGAAGCGCTGCGCAGGCACAAGGAAGCGCTGCGCGAGCTGAGGGATCGCGGGCAGCGCTGAGGGACGAGGGACCGCGGGCGGTTGTCCGGTGCCGGGGGCGCCGGCGGGCGCTGACTGACGCCAGACTGCTGCACGGGTCAGGTACCTCTCGCCAGCCCGCGGGGGCGGGGGCGGCACCGTCCCGGGCGCGCTACTTCTCGAGAATTCCCCCTATGAAAGCTCGAGCTCGGAAATCTCTCTTTCCACCCGCTCGAGCAGCGCTTCCTTTTCGGGACGGTGCAGGAAGGCACTGCGGAAGCCCATGCGCGCGAGCTCCTTGAGCTCTTCCCAGTCGAAGCCGAGCTCGGTGTGCGCGAGCAGGTATTCGCGCGTCAGGGTGGTGCCCGAGATGAGGCGGTTGTCGGTATTCAGCGTCACCACGAGCCCGGCGTCGAAGTACGTCCTCAGCGGGTGCTCCGCGAAGCTGGCCACCGCCCCGGTCTGCACGTTCGAGGTGAGGCAGATCTCGAGAGGGATCCTGAAGTCGTCCACGAAGCGCATCAGCTCCGGGTCCTCGAAGAGGCGCGTGCCGTGTCCAATCCGGTTCGCGCGGCAGTAGTGGAGGGCCTGGTGGATCGACTCCGGCCCGTACGCCTCGCCCGCGTGGATCGTGGTCGCCATGTTCTTGTTGATCACGGTGAAGAAGGCGTCGCGGTGCTTCTTCGCAGGGTAGTTGTATTCGGCGCCCGCGAGGTCGAAGGCGACGACCCCCCGATTCTTGTACGCGACGGTGAGGTCGGCGAGGTCGCGCGAGGTGCCGGGCGACATGTTGCGGATGCCGCAGATGATCACGGCGGTGCGGATGTCGTACATCGCCTCGGCCCGCGCGAGACCCCGCAGCGGCGCCTCGACGGCCTCGGTGAGCGGGAGCCCTTCGCGCGTGTTCAGGAGGGGCGAGTACCGGATCTCGACGTAGCGGACGTTCTCGTGCGCGTTGTCCTCGGCGAGCTCGAAGGCGATCCGCTCGAGCGCGTCCGCGTGCTGCATCACGGAGAGCGTGATCTCGAAGTTCTTCAGGTACTCCTCGAGGTTTTTCGTGTCGCGCGCCCGCATGAGCTCGGCGAGCTCGGCGGGGTCCTGCGACGGCAGCTCCCGTCCGTACTCCGCCGCCAGCTCGACCATCGTCTCCGGGCGGAGGCTTCCGTCCATGTGGACGTGGAGCTCTGCCTTCGGGAGCGCGTGGAGGAGCGCTTCGGTGACCGGGCGGGGCGACGGCGTCAACGCGTCCTCAGACCGCCGCGCCCGCTCGTGCGGGCTCGAGGCCGCGCTGGATGTCGACGAGAGGGGCCGTGTAGTTGCCGGAGAAGCAGGCGTCACAGAACGGACCGTACTCTTCGACCGCCTTCTTCATTCCCTCGAGGGAGAGGTAGCCGAGCGACTCCACCCCCAGCTTGTCCGCGATCTCCTGCACGCTGTGGCTCGAGCCGATCAGCTCCTCGCGGCTGGGGAGGTCGATTCCGTAGTAGCAGGGGAACTTGACGGGCGGGCTCGCCACCCGGAAGTGCACTTCCTTCGCGCCGGCCTCCCGGATGAACTTCACCAGGCTGCTGCTCGTGGTGCCGCGCACGAGGGAGTCGTCCACGACGATCACCCGCCGGCCCTCGAGGAGCTCGCGCACCGGGTTGTACTTGATGCGCGCGCCGAAGTCCCGGTCCGCCTGCGAGGGGCGGATGAAGGTGCGCCCCACGTAGTGGTTGCGGATGAGCCCCAGCTCGAACGGAACTCCGCTCTCTTCCGCGTAGCCCAGCGCTGCGGAGTTCGAGCTGTCCGGAACGCTGATCACCGCGTCGGCCTCGACCGGATGCTCCCGGGCGAGCTGGCGCCCGAACACGCGCCGCGCGCCGTCCACGCTGGCGCCCCAGAGGCGCGAGTCCGGCCGCGCAAAGTAGACGAGCTCGAAGATGCAGGGGGCTCTCCGCGGAGCGGGCGGGAGGCTCCGGAGGTTTTCGACCTTCGGGCCCCGGATCTTGAGGACCTCGCCCGGCTGGATGTCGCGGACGAACGTCGCGCCGATGATGTCGAGCGCGCACGTCTCGCTCGCCACGACGTGCCCCTTGCCGATCTTCCCCAGCACGAGCGGGCGGTATCCCCATGGGTCCACGACGGCGAAAAGCGTCTCGCCCACGGTCAGCACCAGCGAGAACGCGCCTTCCAGATGCGTGAGCGCGTCGTCCACCTGGGCGTCGATCGATTCGTGGCGGGAGCGCGCGATGAGGTGCACGATGACCTCGGAGTCGCTCGACGTCTGGAAGAGCGCCCCCTCGTCCACGAGCCGGTTCCGGAGCTCCTGCGCGTTCGTGAGGTTGCCGTTGTGCGCGATCGCGAGGTCGCCCTTCGCGTAGCGCACGACGATGGGCTGCGCGTTGTGCCCGCCGCTTCCACCCGCCGTCGAGTAGCGCACGTGCCCGATGGACGTCTTCCCGGGGAGCGACTTCAGCGACTCGGCGTCGAAGACGTCGGCGATGAGCCCGGTCCGCTTGCGCACGTGCGGCTCGTCTCCGTCGATCGCGTAGATGCCCGCGGATTCCTGGCCCCGATGCTGAAGCGCATAGAGGCCGAGAAAGGACATTTCGGCCGCTTTTTCCACTCCGCTGATCCCGAAGACCCCGCATTCGTCGTGCGGTCGGTCGTCGAGCTCGGAGAAGTGCATGTCCACAGGTTGATCAGCCAAGGGTCTCGTCGGGTTCGGGAATCAGGACGTCGTCCGGTTCGGAGTCGGGACGCCGTCGGCGGCATGGGGAAGCGCAACGTCCACGATCGGTCATTCGGGGGCCTCGAGCGCATCGTGCGCGCGCACGGCCGGCGTCTCCATCCGTCGGGGGATCGCGTTGTCGTACTCTCCGGCGACCCGGTCGATCTCGACCTCGATCCGGGCGTCGGGGGTCCGGACACGAAACATACCCCCCGGCGCTCCGACCGTGCCGATGCCGAGCGCCGGAATGCCATGCTCTTCAGCGACTCCGAGCAGTGCGGGGAGGTCGCCGGGGGCGCAGGAGACGAGGATCCGGGCCTGGCTCTCGCCGAAGAGGAGCGAAGCGGCCGGGATCGCGTCGTCCAGCGTGACGTCGACGCCGAAGCCCGACACCGCGCCGGCATCCGTCCTGCCCTCGGTGCCGCCGCCCAGCGCGGCCTCCGCGAGGGCGCAGGCGATACCCCCCTCGGCGCAGTCGTGCGCGGAGCGGACGAGCTTTCGCCGGATCATCGCGAGCACGCCCTGCTGCAGGCTCCGCTCGGCGAGAAGGTCTACCTGCGGCGGCTCCCCGGCGACGAGGTCGTGGAGCGCGTACAGGTACTCCGAGCCGCCCAGCTCGTCCCGGTTCACGCCGAGGAGGACGATGGCGTCCCCCTCGGCCCGGAAGGCGTGGCGGGTGAGGTGGTCGGTGTCCTCCACGATGCCCACCATCCCCACGACGGGGGTCGGGTAGATCGCCTGGCCCTCCGTTTCGTTGAAGAGCGAGACGTTGCCACCCGTGACGGGGGTCTCGAAGGTGCGGCACGCCTCCGCCATCCCGATCACGGCTTCCCGCAGCTGGAAGTAGATCGCCGGCTTGAGCGGCGAGCCGAAGTTCAGGTTGTTCGTCACCGCCGTGGGGAGCGCGCCGACGCACACCAGATTCCGCGCGGCCTCGGCGACCGCGATCATCGCGCCCCGCCGCGGGTGAAGGGACGTGTAGCGCCCGTTGCAGTCCGTGGTCGCCGCGATCGCCCTGCGCGTCCCGCGGATGCGGACGGCGCCGGCGTCGCCGCCGGGCTGGATCACGCTTCCCGTGCGCACCGTGGTGTCGTACTGATCGTGGATCCACCGCTTCGAGCCGATGTTCGGCGAATCCAGCAGCCGGAGGAAGTCGTGGGTGAGATCACCGGAGCGCGCGGCGAATTCCGAGATATCCTGCGCGCGCAGCGCCTGGACCTCCTCGCCCTCGATGCCCTCGCGCTCGTACGTCGGGCAGCCGTCCGTGAGGGGGCGGGCCGGGATGTCCGCGACCACCTCGCCGTTCTCCAGGATCCGGAAGCTCCCGTCGTCGGTGACGCGGCCGATCACCTCCGCCTCCAGCTCCCACTTCTCCAGGATCCGGCGGACCTCGTCTTCCCGGCCCACCTTCGCGACCACGAGCATCCGCTCCTGCGACTCCGAGAGGAGGATCTCGTACGGGGTCATCCCCTCTTCGCGGACGGGCACCCGGTCGATGTCCACCTCGACCCCGTTGCCCGCGCGCCCCGCCATCTCCGAGGCGCTGGAGGTGAGCCCCGCGGCGCCCATGTCCTGGATGCCGACGATGTGTCCGCTGCCGATCAGCTCGAGGCTCGCCTCGAGGAGAAGCTTCTCGGTGAAGGGGTCGCCCACCTGGACCTGGGGGCGCTTCGACTCGGACTCCTCGCTCAGCTCCTCGCTGGCGAAGGTCGCGCCGTGGATGCCGTCCCGCCCGGTGCGGGCGCCGACCGCCATCAGCGTGTTGCCGACGCCGGCCGCCGCGCCCGTGATGAGCTCCTCGCGCTTCATGAGTCCGAGGCACATCGCGTTCACCAGCGGGTTCCCCTCGTACCCCCGGTCGAAGTAGACCTCGCCGCCGATGTTCGGGATTCCCACGCAGTTGCCGTAGTCGCCCACGCCGCGCACGACGCCGGAGAAGAGGTAGCGGATGCGTGCGTCGTCGAGGTCGCCGAAGCGCAGCGAGTCGAGGACGGCGATGGGGCGTGCGCCCATCGTGAAGATGTCGCGCAGAATGCCGCCTACCCCGGTCGCGGCGCCCTGGTACGGCTCGACGGCCGAGGGGTGATTGTGCGACTCGATCTTGAAGGCGAGGGCGAGGCCGTCGCCGATATCGATCACGCCCGCGTTCTCGCCCGGACCCTCGATCACCCAGGGGGCCTCGGTGGGGAGAAGGCGGAGGAGCCGCTTGGAGTTCTTGTAGCCGCAGTGCTCCGACCACATCGCGCTGAAGATGCCGAGCTCGGTGAAGGTCGGCTCGCGCCCCAGGATGTCCAGGACGAGCGCGTACTCGTCCGTCGTAAGCCCGTGGTCCGCGACCATCTCGTCCGTGATTCCGGGATCACCGGGCCGGGGAAGGGCCGTCCGTGCGCTGCTGGAACCGTTGCTGTTCATCGTGCACCCGCGGTGGAAATGTGCCCGAGCAGGGATGTGAAGACGCCCGTTCCGTCCGTCGAGCCGAGGATCTCCTCGACGGCCCGTTCCGGGTGCGGCATCATGCCGATCACGTTCCCGGCCTCGTTGATGATTCCGGCGATGTTGTGTGCGGAGCCGTTGGGATTGGCGTCCTCGGTGACCCGGCCGTCGCGCGTGACGTAGCGGAAGACGATCAGGCCGTCCCCCTCCAGGCGCGCGAGCGTCTCCTTGTCCGCGTGGTAGTTCCCCTCGCCGTTCGCGATGGGGATCCTGAGGATCTGCCCCTTCTCGTAGTCCGATGTGAACATCGTGTTCGAGGTCTCGACCCGGACGTACGCGTCCCTGCTCGTGAAGCGGAGCGACTCGTTGTGGAGGAGCGCCCCGGGCAGGAGCCCGGCTTCGCAGAGGATCTGGAAGCCGTTGCAGATGCCCAGGACCGGGCCGCCGGCACGGGCGAAGTCCGCGACGGTCTCCATGATCGGGCTCATGCGCGCGATGGCGCCGGCTCTGAGGTAGTCTCCGTACGAGAAACCTCCGGGGAGCACGACCGCGTCGACTTCGCCCAGTTCCGTCTCGCGATGCCAGCGGAAGACCGGGTCGGCGCCCACCACGTCCTTGAGCGCCTTGTAGCAGTCGTAGTCGCAATTCGATCCGGGAAAGGTGATGATGGCGACCTTCATGCGATTTCGAAGTCCTCGGTGACGGGGTTCGCGAGGAGCTTCCGGCACATCTCGGCCGCGCGCTCCCGCGCTTCCTCCAGGGTGGAGGCTTCCACGTCCAGGTAGATCGCCTTGCCGATCCGCACGTCTTCGACTTCCTCGAATCCCAGCGCGTTCAGGGCATGGTGGACGGCCTTGCCCTGCGGATCCAGGAGACCCGGGCGGGGGGTGACGTGAACTTCAACGGTGAACCGGCTCAAGGTTTCTCCTCCGGGATGGCGTCATCGGGATCCGGCCGGAAGCGCTCCGGCGCGAGATCCGCGTAATCGAGTGTGCGGGCTTCGACTCCCGCATCGTCCAGGTGCAGGTCTTCTTCGTCCACTTCGTCCAGCAGGGGGTCCCGGTCGGGCAGTCGGTCCTGGAGACCCGCGATGACGGAGCGCAGAAGACCGAGCGTGGTGTACGACATCAGGAACAGGAAGATGAAGTAGCGGGGAATCGCGATCGCCGCCGCGAAGCACGCGAGGATGAAGCCGGTGCTCACGAAGCCGCGCACCGTGCGGAAGCCGATCTTCGGCATCACGGGGTACGGCACGTGGCTCACCATGAGGACGCCGAGCAGGATCGTCAGCATCGCCACGATGGTCGGCCACGGGAAATCCACCAGGCGCGACTGGAAGAAGGGCGTCTGGCTGAACGGATAGAAGGTGGCCAGGATCATCCCGGCGGTGGGGGAGGGGAGCCCGTGGAAGTAGCGCTTCGCCTCTCCGCCCTGTTCCACGTTGAAGCGCGCGAGCCGGATCACGACGGCCGCGACGTAGATGAACGAGAGCGTCCAGCTCCACGCCGCGTCCGTGAAATAGAGCTGGTAGATGATGAAGCCGGGCGCCACCCCGAAGCTGATCGCGTCCACGAGCGAGTCCAGCTCGGCGCCGAAGTTCGAGCCCGTGCGCGTGAAGCGCGCGACCCGGCCGTCCAGCATGTCGAGAAAGCCTGCGAAGACGATGAACCACCCCGCCCAGAGAAAATCTCCCCGGCTCGCCGCGACCATCGCGTAGATGCCGAAGAAGAGGTTGGCCATGGTGAAGGCCGACGGCAGGATGATGATGCCGCGCTGGAGGGGGCGGCGGGGGTGCGGCGCGTCGATCCCGGGCGCCGCGGCCACGGGGGGTGCAGTGGGAATCTCGGGAGGCGGGCGCCGGTCAGCCATCGTCGGACCGGCCCGGTTCCGGAGCGGGATCGAAGTTGAAACGGGGGGGGTCGAAATCGTCCAGGGGGGTGCCCGTCAGTCGCTGGAAGATGTCCAGGTAGCGCGCCGTCGTGGCTTCGACGACCGCGTCGGGGAGCTCGGGTGCGGGGGGCGTGCGGTCCCACTCCGGCTGCGCGTCGAGGTAGTCGCGGATGGGCTGTTTGTCCAGCGAGGTCTGACCCCGCCCGGTGGCATACTGCTCGGCCGGCCAGAAGCGCGAGGAGTCCGGCGTGAGAACTTCGTCGATCAGGAGCAGTCTTCCCTCGCGGTCGGTCCCGAACTCGAACTTCGTATCGGCCAGAATGATCCCCCGTTCCTCTGCCACGCGCGCTCCGTACCCGTACACGTCGAAAGATAACCCTTTTGCCGCTCGGGATCGCTCCTCGCCGAGCAGGCGCACGACCTCGTCGTAGGGGATATTCTCGTCGTGCCCCTCCACGGCCTTCGTCGCCGGCGAGAAGAGCGGCGGATCGAGGCGCGCGCTCTGGGCCATTCCCACGGGAAGCGGCTCTCCCGCCAGCGTTCCTTTCTCGCGGTACTCCTTCCAGGCGGAGCCGGAGAGGTAACCGCGGACCACGCATTCGACGGGAAGCGGGGCGGTGCGGTGCACGAGCATCGCGCGGCCTGCCCAGCTGTCGCGCATTCCGGCGAGCGCGGGGAGGGCGTCCGCGATCACGTCGGGGTCCACCGCGAGGAGGTGGTGCGCGGCCGGGAAGTCCGGACGGGACAGCCACCACGCGGTGATCTGCGTGAGGACCTCGCCCTTGCGGGGGATCGGCCGCGCCAGCACCACGTCGAATGCGCTCACCCGGTCGCTCGCCACCATGAGGAGCGTGTCCGGCCCCGCCTCGTACACGTCGCGCACCTTGCCGCGGTGCAGCAGGGGGAGGGGGAGCTCGGAGCGGAAGACGGTGGGACCCGCGACGCGGTCCGGCAACTCAGACCCGGACATCGGGCGCCCCCAGCCGCGCGTCGGCTTCGGCACCGTACCGGTCCAGCGCGGGCTTCACCCACTCCTCGAGGAAGCGGTCCACCTGCTCGGGGGCGCGACCCACGAAGCGGAGCGGATCGAGCAGCGTCGCGAGCGTCTCGTCGTCCAGCCCGAACGCGGCATCGCCGCGGATCCGCTCCAGCAGGTCCGCTTCGACCCCCTCCTCCTTCATCCGCTTCGAGGCGTCCAGCGCGTGCCGGCGGATGCGCTCGTGCAGCTCCTGCCGGTCGCCGCCGCGTGACGTCGCGTGCATCAGGATCGTCTCGGTCGCCATGAAGGGGAGCTGGACCGCGAGGTTCCGCCGGATCACCGCCTCGTTCACGACAAGGCCGCTCGCCACGTTCTCGACCAGCGCGAGGATCGCGTCCAGCGTCATGTACGCGTCGGGGACGGAGAGGCGTCGGTTCGCCGAGTCGTCGAGCGTGCGTTCCAGCCACTGGGTGGCCGCCGTGTGCGCGGGATCCATCGAGAGCGTGATGACGTGGCGCGCCAGCGCGCAGATCCGCTCCGCGCGCATCGGGTTGCGTTTGTAGGGCATCGCGGAGGAGCCGATCTGCTCCTTCTCGAAAGGCTCCTCGATCTCCCTGAGGTGCGCGAGGAGCCGGAGGTCGTTCCCGAGCTTGGACGTGGAGGCGGCGACGCCGGCCAGCGTCGCCAGCAGCCCCGCGTCCACCTTGCGCGGGTATGTCTGCCCGCTCACCCCGTACGTCTCCTCGAACCCCATCTTCTGCCCGACGAGCGCGTCCAGGCGGTCCACCTTCGCGTGGTCGCCCTCGAAGAGCTCCAGGAAGGAGGCCTGGGTTCCGGTGGTGCCCCGCACCCCCCGGAAGCGCAGCGTCTCCAGTCGGAACTCGATCTCTTCCAGATCGAGGAGGAGGTCCTGCATCCAGAGGGTGGCGCGCTTGCCGACCGTCGTGGGCTGGGCGGGCTGGAAGTGCGTCCATCCGAGGGTGGCGAGCGCCCGGCGCTCCCGCGCGAAGCCGGCGAGGGCGGCCACGCTGCGCACGATCCGGCTGCGGATCAGCTCCAGCGCCTCGCGGTGCAGGATGAGGTCGGTGTTGTCGCCGATGAAGGCGCTGGTCGCGCCCAGGTGGATGATGCCCTTTGCCGCCGGCGCCACGTCCCCGAAGAGGTGCACGTGCGCCATCACGTCGTGGCGGAAGCGGAGCTCGTACTCGGCCGCCTTCTCCAGGTCGATGTCGTCCAGCGTCTCCCGCATCTGCCGGAGCGCATCGTCCGGGATCGCGAGCCCCAGCTCGTGCTCGGACTCGGCGAGCGCCAGCCAGAGCCGGCGCCACGTGCCGAAGCGGTGCGCGGGGGAGAAGAGCGCCAGCATCTCGCGCGAAGCGTAGCGCTCGGTCAGCGGGTGGTCGTAGCGATCGTCGGGAGAAAGGCTCAAGTGCCTGGCCGTCCGTGGGTGGAGGAAGTGGTCATCGCCGCACGTAGAAATCGCGTACGCCCGTGCTGCCGTTCCGTTCGAAGTAGATGCGGATGCCGCCCCGGTCCGGAACCCGCTCGAACGCCTCCGCCGCTTCCTCCGCGGTGCGGATCCGGGTGTTGTTGACCTGGAGGAGCACGTCGCCTTCCCGCAGCCCCAGCGTCGCCGAGAGGCTGTTCGAGATCCCCGCGATGACGGCGCCCGCCTCGTTCGCGATGCCGCGCTCGGAGCGGATGGCCGGGGTCAGCGTGATCAGCTGGAGGTCCCGGAAGACGGTGACCCGCTGCGCGCGCAGGGAGGGGAGCTCCTCCGTCCGGAGCGTCACCGGGGCGTTCCTCCCTTCCACGACGACGTCCAGCGGGTCGCCCGCCCGCAGGTCCAGGAGGACCGCCTCGAAGTCGAGCGGGGTCGAGAGGCGCCGCCCGTTCGCCTCGAGGAGGTTGCTGCCGTCCCGAATTCCGGCGCGGGCGGCCGGCGAATCTTCCGCGACACGGCCTGTCCGGACGCCGCGCGTGCGTCCCCAGGCGTCGGCTTCCACGGCCTCGACCTCGAGCCCCGTCCATGCGCGGCGCACCTGCCCGTGGCGGACGAGGTCGTCCGCGATGCGGAGCGCGCGGTCGATGGGGATGGCGAAGCTCAGTCCCTCGCTCCCGCCGCTCCGGCTGAAGATGGAGCTGTTCACGCCGATGACCTCGCCCAGCGCGTTGACGAGCGGGCCGCCCGAGTTGCCCGGGTTCACCGACGCGTCGGTCTGGATCATCCCCAGGTAGAAGCCCCGCTCCTGCGCGCTCGGGACGATGTGCCGCCCCACGGCGCTCACGACGCCCGCCGAGACCGAAGGCTCCGCGTTCGAGAGGAGGTTGCCGAAGGGATTCCCGATGGCGACGGCCCATTCGCCGATCAGGATGCCTTCCGAGGTGCCCAGGGGGACCGTCGGCAGGTCGCCGCCCCGCACCCGCAGGACGGCCACGTCCGTGACCTCGTCGCGGCCCACCAGCTCGGCCTCGAGGTCGCGACCGTCCGGAAAGGTGACCATGATGCGGTCGGCGTCGCGGACGACGTGGTCGTTCGTCAGGATGATCCCCGACGCGTCGATGACGAAGCCGGAGCCGAGCCCGGACGTGGGGCGCGTCGCCCCGGGGGGAAGAAAGAAGTTCTCCCACGCCGTGCGCGGCTGCACGCGGCTGGTGCGCAGGACGTTCACGGTGACGACCGCCGGCGCGACCCGCTCCGCCGCGAGCACGATCGCGGTGATGCGCGAGCCGTCCACGCCCGCGGCCTGCTGCCGCCGGAGGAGCGCGGAGGGCGCGGTGTCCGCTTCGGCGGACGCCGTCGGGGCGCCGACTGCCCGCTCCCCCGCGCCGACCGCGTCCCCCACCGCGCCGGGGCCGCCGGCAGCGCGCCTCTCCGCCGCCATCTCCGTCCCCCGATCCGCGAGCGCGAGACTCGCCGCGTCCGGCCCATCCCAGTAGCCCTCGTCGTCCGGGCGGTCGGCGGCGTCCGGCGCGCTGCACGCCGGCAGGAGCAGCCCCGCGAGCAGGAGCGACAGGGCGGAGCGGAGGCGGAAGGGGGTCACAGCTCGCGTCCCAGCGCTTTCCAGTCGTCCAGGAAGCGCTTCAGCCCCGAATCGGTGAGCGGGTGCTTCAGGAGCTGGTAGAGTACCTTGGGCGGCAGCGTGGCGCAGTCCGCTCCGAGCGTCATCGACTCCACGACGTGGCGCGTGTGGCGGAGCGAGGCGGCCAGGATCTCCGTCTCCACGTCGTAGTTGTCGTAGATTTCGCGGATCTGCCCGATCAGCTCGATTCCGTCGTGCCCGATATCGTCCAGCCGGCCCACGAAGGGGGAGATGTATGTGGCGCCGGCCTTCGCGGCCAGGAGCGCCTGGGGCCCGGTGAAGCAGAGCGTCACGTTCACCCGGATGCCCTCGCCGCGGAGCCCGCGGCAGGCCCGCAGCCCGTCCTCGGTCAGCGGTACCTTCACGACAATGTTGTCGTGTACCTTCGCGAGCCGCCGCCCCTCCTTCAGCATGTCGTCGGCGCCGACCGCGATGACCTCCGCGCTCACCGGTCCGTCCACCAGCTCGCAGATCTCGAGGAAGATCTCCATCGGATCCCGCTCTCCCGCGACCGCGGCGAGGAGGGACGGGTTCGTGGTGATTCCGTCGATGAGTCCGGCGGAGGTGGCGCGGCGGATCTCGTCGAGGTCCGCGGTGTCCAGGAAGATCTTCATCGAATCAGGCTCCGTTTTCTCGCGAACGAGGGGTGCGGGGTGTGGAGGCGCCGGGTTCCACCGCCTCGGCGGCGTATTCGACCCGGCTCAGAAAGAGCCCGCGCGGCGGCGCGGGTGGCGACGTGGTCAGGTGCCCGGCGCCCTGCAGAAGCGCCGGCAGATCGTCCATCGGACGGCGGCCCCGGGCGATGTCGACCATCGTTCCCACCAGGTAGCGGACCATGTGATGAAGGTAGCGGTTCGCGGTGATCGTGAGCGTCGTGCCCAGGTCGTCCCACGGGACCCACTCCGCGTGCTGCACCCTGCAGCGCTCCCCGAGGTGCGGTTGCCCGGACTTGGCGAAGGCCTTGAAGGAGTGCTCTCCCTTCAGGTACCCGGCGGCTTCGCCGAGGTGCTCGACCGAGAGGGGCTGTTCGACCCTCCAGCACCAGGGGCGGTGGAACGGGGAATCCGTCGCTTCCCTGAGCCCGACCCGGTACTCGTAGCTGCGCGCCACGGCGTCGAAGCGGGGATGGAAGGCGGGGGGCACTTCCCGCGCCTCGGCGATCCAGACGTCGAAGGGGAGCACCGCGTTCATCGCTTTCCGGAAGGAGCCGGCGGTCCACTTGGCGGGGAGCGTCACCGACGCCACCTGGCCGACCGCGTGCACCCCCCGGTCCGTCCGCCCCGCGCCCGTCACGGTCCGCTTCGCTTCGGTCAGTCGCGCCACGGCGTTCTCGAGCTCTCCCTGCACGGTCCGCCCCTCGGCCTGGATCTGCCAGCCGAAGAAGTGCGTCCCGTCGTAGTGGACGACGAGCAGAAGGCGGATCTCTCCCTGGGTTTCTCCCTCGGATATCACGCCGGAAAGGTAGATTCAGGGGGGGGGATGTCAAGCCGAATGCGCGCACGGCCGTCCGGGCCGAGGATTGACCTCGCCGCGCCTCATTGCGTACCATCTCTGCCATGAAGCCGACCTCCTCCCCGACCCCTTCCGCGGACCGCCGCGACGGATCTTCCGCGGACGGCCGCCCCGGCGGGCACGGCCCGTCCGGAATCGACCTTCCGTCGATCATCGCGCGCGCGTCCTCGGGCGCCGTCCTCTCGAGCCTGGAGGCGGAAGAGGCCTTCCACCGCATCATGGAGGGGGACGCGACGCACGCCCAGATGACCGAGCTGCTCGTGGCGCTGCGCGACAGGGGCGCTGCCCCGGGCGAGGTCGCGGGCGGGGTGCGGGCGCTGCGACGTGCGATGATCCCCGTGCGCTCCGACGCGCCGGACGAGCTCGTGGACACCTGCGGGACGGGCGGCGGCACGACCACCACCTTCAACATCTCCACCGCCGCGGCCTTCGTCGCCGCCGGCGCCGGCGTGCGGGTCGCCAAGCACGGCAATCGCTCGTTTTCGTCGCGCAGCGGGAGCGCCGACGTCCTCGAGGCGCTCGGCGTGCGGATCGAGCTCGAGCCGGCCGAGATGGAGCGCGCACTGGCCGAGGCCGGCATCGTCTTCATGTTCGCGCCGCTCCTCCACCCGGCGATGCGCCACATCGGTCCGGTGCGGAGGGAGCTCGGCGGCGCCACGATCATGAATCTCCTCGGGCCGCTCACCAACCCCGCGAGCGCGCGCCGACAGGTCGTGGGCGTCTCCGATCCCGCGTTCGTCCCGCTGATCGTGGAGGCGCTGCGGGAGCTGGGCCACACCCGCGCGCTCGTCGTCCACGGCGCCCCCGGACTGGACGAGCTGAGTCCGCTCGGAGAGACGCGGGTGGCGGAGCTGGTCGACGGCGAGGTGCGGGAGACGACGGTGACACCCGAGGCACTTGGCGTCGAGCCGTGCACCGCGGAGGCGATCGGCGGCGGAAGCCCGGCGGAGAACGCGCAGGTGATCCTGGAGGTGCTGCGCGGCGAGGCCCGGGGTGGGCCCCGCTCCGCGGTTCTGCTGAACGCCGGGGCCGCGATCCACGTCGCGGGCCTCGCGGAGTCGCTGCGGGAGGGCGTGGCGCTGGC
>JBBDIW010000073.1:0-3070 GCA_040880165.1 Gemmatimonadota bacterium
CAGCCCCGCTTCGTCTGGCCGGCGACGTTCGTCCTGGCCAGGGCCTACCTGGATCAGCTCGAGCGCTCCAACGGGCTCTCGACGCAGCGGAGCGCGGCCGTCCGGCTGGAACTGGAGGGGGCGGAGCGTGCTTCAGGGGCGGCGCGGGCGAACGCGCTGACGGCGCTCGCGGCGGAGCTAGAGTCGGAAGCCGGTCGCTCCCGCGACGCGGCGAAGGTCCGCATGCTGGCGGGGGCGCTGCGGGGGCTCGCGGCAGAGGACTGAGCCGAAGGGAAACATCCGGCACCGCAGGTGCGGTGCCGGATGATCGCGTGCGGGCCGGCGTGTTTCAGCGCGCCGGTCCGTCTGTCGTTCTGGCCGGGCCTGCGACTGCGGGGTAATCTGTGATGGTCAGCGGATGTGCTTGTACATCATGTCCACGACCTCGTCGTACATCTCTTCCGCCGATTCGTCCCCCTCCCGGATCGCGGACGTCGCGCAGTGCTTCAGGTGGTTGCGCACGAGCTCGCGCCCGACGCTGCGCAGCGCCTCGTGAACCGAGGAAATCTGCGTGAGCACGTCCGCGCAGTAGCGGTCCTCCTCCACCATGCGCTGGAGCCCGCGGACCTGTCCCTCGATCCGCCGAAGCCGCTTCCGGTTGCGCTCCTTGATGTCCGGGTCGACCCCCACCGCGTGCCGCACATGTCCGGTCGAATCCGAATTGCCGCAGTGGGGACCGGCCTCGCCGGCGGCAGCGACTCCGGTACCGGCCGTGCCGGCGGCCGCCTCGACGGCCATGGCGTCGTCCTTCTGCTGTTTCGCCATTCAGATCATTCTCCTTTGAGCCCGTTGAGCCGGGAGTGGCGCTCCGTCACGTCAGCCGCACCGTGCGCAGGCGCAGCGAGTTCGTCACCACGCTCACGGAACTGAAGGCCATTGCCGCGCTGGCGAGGATCGGGCTCAGGAGGAGCCCGAACGCCGGATACAGGATGCCGGCCGCGATCGGGATGCCGAGCGTGTTGTAGACGAAGGCCCAGAACAGGTTCTGCTTCATCGTCCGCAACGTCTGGCGCGACAGGTGAATCGCGCTCGGCACTCCCCGCAGGTCGCCCCGCATGAGCACCACGTCTCCCGCCTCGGCGGCGATATCCGTGCCCGTGCCGATGGCGATCCCGACGTCGGCCTGCGCCAGCGCCGGCGCGTCGTTGATCCCGTCGCCCACCATGGCCACGACCTGCCCGAGCTCCTGGAGTCGCCGCACTTCCTCCACCTTCCCCTCGGGGAGCACTTCGGCGACCACCCGGTCGATGCCCGCCTCGCGCGCGACGGCATCGGCGGTGCGACGGTTGTCGCCCGTGAGCATGACGACGTCCAGCCCCATGCGGTGCATCCTGCGGATCGCTTCGCGCGAGCTCGCCTTGATGGGATCCGCGACCGCGATGGCGCCCGTGAGTCGTCCGTCGACGGCCACGTACATCGGGGTCCGCCCGCGCTCGGCGAGCTCGTCCGCGACGGCCCGAAGCGGCTCGACGTCCGTCGCCCAGTCGGCCATCAGCCGCTCGTTGCCGATGAGGAGCGCGGAGCCGTCCACGACTCCCATGGCGCCACGCCCCGTCACGGAATCGAAGCTTTCCGCAATGAAGCGCCCGATGCCGCGCTCGTCCACGTACCGCACGATCGCCTCCGCCAGCGGGTGCTCCGATGACGCCTCGAGGGAGGCGGCCAGGGCGAGCATCCGGTCCTCCCCCACGCCGCTTTCCGGCGCCATGACGATGTCCGTGACGGCGGGGCGCCCCTCGGTGACCGTTCCAGTCTTGTCGAGCACGACCGTCCCCACGTCGCGAGCGCGCTGGAGCGCTTCGCCCCCCTTGATCAGGATGCCGGCCTCCGCGCCCCTGCCGGTCGAGACCATGACGGCCGTGGGAACCGCGAGCCCCATCGCGCAGGGGCAGGCGATGATCAGCACGGCCACGGAGGCCGCGACCGCCGGAATCAGCAGCGCCGCCCCGGGCGCCGCGACGTACCAGACCACGAAGGTGGCGATCGCCAGCGAGATGACGACCGGTACGAACACCCCCGTCACCCGGTCCACCAGCCTCTGGATCGGCGCGCGTGAGCCCTGCGCGTCGCGCATCAGCCGCACGATCTGCGCGAGCATGCTGTCGCCACCCAGCTTCGTCGCCGTGATGCGGAACGCGCCCGTCCGGTTGATCGTGCCCCCGATGACGTCGTCACCCACCGACTTCTCGACCGGGAGCGACTCGCCCGTCAGCATCGACTCGTCCACCGCGGAGGCGCCGTGCACGACCTCTCCGTCCACCGGAATTCGCTCACCGGGCCGGACGAGCACCACGTCACCGTGCGTAACCTCCTCCGCCGGCACCTCGAGCTCCTGCCCGTCGCGGACCACGCGCGCCGTCGCCGGCTGAAGATCGACCAGCTTTCTGAGCGCCCGCGACGTCTGCCGTTTCGCCCGGGCCTCGAACATGTTTCCCACGAGAATCAGCGCCACGATGAAGAGCACGGCCTCGTAATACACGTCCGGGTTGACGCCGCGTGCCAGAAAGAAGTCGGGGAAGAAGGTGGCGAACAGCGAGAACAGGAACGCGGCGCCCGTGCCCACCGCGACCAGCGTGTTCATGTCTGCGGCGTGGTGGCGGAAGGCCGCCCAGGCGCGGGTATAGAAATGCCGGCCCGCCCACGCCATGATGCCCAGCGTGAGGGCGAGCAAGGCGTAGAGCAGGATCTGCGGATCGATCCGGTAAAGCGAGGGGAAGACGCCCTCGAGCCAGGGATCGATGACCTCGTGGCTCCAGCGCATGAACGGATCGGCGGCCCTTGTCGCCGCATGTCCTTCGAGGCCCGCCGCGCCCAGCGCCTCCGCGGCGCCCGCCGCCTCGCCCCTCCCCGTACCGGCCGCCATGCGACCCACCGCGATCCACCCCATCACGGGCATCGAGATGATCATCCCGAGCGCCGCCGCGACCAGGCTGACCACGGCCTTCAGCCGAAGCTCGCGAAACTCGCCTTCCTGCGCCTCGTCCTGCGCCTCCTGCTCGTCGAATGCCGTCTGGTCCGGACTCGCCAGCTC
>JBBDIW010000074.1:0-2103 GCA_040880165.1 Gemmatimonadota bacterium
GCGAGACCGCGGCGTACGCGGGAACGCTGCCCATGTAGAGCAGCTGGTAGGCGCCGAGTCGGAGCAGGTCCAGGATCGCCGGGGGCACGCTCTCCGTACCGCGGCGCAGATGCGCGTTCAGGAGTCGGTCGAGTCGTCCCCGCAGCCGGACCGTGCCGTAGACGGCCTCCTGCACCCACCCTCGGTCGCGCTCCGGCAGCGCCGGGGCGACGGCGCCGAAGGCCACGTCGAGCAGCTGTCCGCGGGCCACCGCCCGCAGGATGTCCACGGCGGCCGCGCGGCCGCCGGAGATCGATGCGTCGGACATCTCCGGTGCTTCGGTTGAATGCGCGAGTCGCGTGGAACGCTTCAGTCGAGCAGCCCCCGCACGGGGGACGACGGCACGGCGACCTCCCGCTTCTCCATCCGGCCCGCCCGCCAGGCGAGCCGCCCGGCACGGATCGAGAGGCGCATGGCCTCCGCCATCGCGACCGGGTCCTCCGCCGCGGCGATGGCCGTGTTCATCAGGACCCCGTCCACCCCCTGCTCCATCGTCAGGCAGGCGTCCGAGGCGGTTCCGACCCCGGCGTCCACGATGATCGGCACCTCGCACCGCGCCTTGATTTCTCGGATGTAGTAGGGATTCACCAGTCCGAGCCCGCTCCCGATGGGGCTCGCGAGCGGCATCACGGAGACGCATCCGGCGTCCTCGAGCCGGAGGGCCATGATCAGATCGTCGTTCGTGTACGCCATGATCTTGAAGCCTTCCTTCACCAGCACGCGTGCGGCCTCCAGCGTGGCGGCGGTGTCCGGCAGAAGCGTCTTCTCGTCGCCGATGACCTCGAGTTTCAGCCATTCGTTGAAACCGGCTGCGCGGGCGAGCCGGGCGTAGCGGATCGCCTCGTCGGCCGTGTAGCACCCGGCCGTGTTCGCCAGGAGAAAATACCGGTCGGGACTCAGGTGATGGAGGATCCCCTCCTCCTTCTCGCGGTCGAGGTCGATCCTCCGCACCGCGACGGTCACCATCTCGGCGCCGCTCGCCTCGATCGCGCGGATCATCGTCTCGTTGTCCGGATACTTCCCCGTTCCCACCATCAGGCGCGAGCGGAAGTCGCGCCCCCCGATGGTGAGCGTGTCTTCGGCTGCGGATGCCACCGTCGTCGTCATCGCTTCGGACTCCTCGGTCCCTGCCGTTCCCATGTCAGCCGCCCCCAACGAAGTGGACGAGCTCCAGTCGGTCTCCCTCCCCGACCTTCACCGCGTCGAAACGCGCGCGGTCGAGGATCTCCCGGTTGTGCTCCACCACGACGAGCCTGGGGTCGAGCTCCAGAAAGTGAAGCACGCCCCCCACGGTGAGGTCGTCCGGAATGTCGCGCTCCTTCCCGTTCAAATGAACCCGCACCGTCGCTTCCCTGTCTGTGATCTTCGTCATGGTGAGCCTCCGGAGGCCCGCGAGGGGACCCGTTGTGCTGCGTCAGTAACCCGGGACGGCATCCAGGTAGCGCCGGACGGCGTCCGCCGGCCGAGGGGTGTCCCACACGCCCCGGAGCACCGCGACCCCGCGCGTCTCGGGATCCGGGAGCTCCCGCACGCGATCGGGCGTGATGCCGCCGATCGCGATCAGGGGAAGCCGGCACTGTCTCGCCACGAACTCCAGGAGCGCCGGCCCGGCGCCCGGTCGGCCGGGATGCGAGGGGGTTGGAAAGATCGTACCCACGAAGAGGAAATCCGCTCCGTCGCGCTCGGCCTGCGAGGCGGCTTCCGGGGAGTGGACGGAGCGGCCGATCCAGCGGTCGGGGCCCAGGAGGGCGCGCACCGCGGCGACGGGGAGGGAGCGCTCCCCGAGATGGACGCCGTCCAGCGCGAGGGCGAGCGCCACGTCCACCCGGTCGTTCACGAGGAGCCGCGCGCCCGCCGCGCGGGCCGGCACCCGAAGGCTCCGCGCGTGCCCGTGCAGGACGGCGCCCGTGCTCGCCGGCCCCCGGACGTGGAGCGCCACTCCCGCTCCGCCCGCCTCCAGGACTTCACGGGCGCGCCGGGTGAAGTCCTCCCTCGCCAGGACCTCGTCGTCGGTCACGACGTGGAGCCGGGGAATCACTCGAAGCGCTGCCCCTCCTTCGCGCC
>JBBDIW010000074.1:2203-19019 GCA_040880165.1 Gemmatimonadota bacterium
TCGGTCACGACGTGGAGCCGGGGAATCACTCGAAGCGCTGCCCCTCCTTCGCGCCACGCCCGGCGATCCAGGCCCCGGCCTCCATGCGCTTGCGTCCGGGCGGCTGGATCTCCAGCAGCCTCACCGCGCCGCGGCCCGTCGCCACGAGGATCCCGTCCGTAGGGTCCAGCCCGATGATCGTCCCCGGTTCCTCGCCGTGCCGGTGGTCCGGCGCCGGGCGCGGAAGGAAGAGCTTGACCGGCTCGCCCTCCAGCTCGGTCCACGCGCCGGGCACCGCGTCCATGCCGCGGATCCAGTTCGACACCTCGGGCGCGGGGAGCGTCCAGTCGATCCGCGCCAGCTCGCGCGTTATCTTCGGGGCGAAGGTCGCTTCGGAGTCGTCCTGCTCCCGCTCCTCGAGGCCCTCCGTCTCGATCATCGCGAGCGCCCCCAGCAACGAGCCGGCGCCCACTTCGGCCAGCCGCAGATAGAGCTCGGCGGCCGTCTGCGTCGGCCCGATCGGCTCCTCCGTCTGGAGGAGAATCGGCCCCGCGTCCATCCGCTCCGCCATCCGCATGATCGTCACGCCGGTGCGCGGGTGCCCCCGGATGATCGCCCAGTTCACGGGCGCCGCGCCGCGCAGCCTGGGAAGGAGCGAGGCGTGCACGTTGATGGAGCCGAGCGGTGGAAGGTCCAGGACTTCCCGGTGCAGGATGTGGCCGTAGGCCACGACCACGGACAGGTCCGGTTCCAGCGCGCGCAGCTCCCCCAGGAACGCCGCGCCGCGCGGACGCTCCGGCTCCAGCACCGGCACCCCCTCCGCGAGCGCCGCCTCCTTCACGGGCGACGGCCGCAGCTTCCTCCCGCGCCCCGCCGGCCGATCCGGCTGCGTCACCACCCCCGCGATCTCGTACCCTTCCTCCGAGAGCGCGGAAAAGGAGGGGATGGCGAAATCGGGCGTGCCCCAGAAGAGAATCCTCAAGATCCTTCTTCCGCCTCGCGCAGCTTCTTCCAGCGGCTGAGGAGCATCTTCCGCTTGAGGGGGGTGAGTTGGTCCACGAAGAGGACGCCGTCCAGGTGGTCGATCTCGTGCTGAAAGACGCGCGACAGGTGGCCGCTCGCCTCGAGGCGCACGGGCTCGCCTCCGGGGTCGAAGCCCTCGACGACCACGCTCGTCGCGCGCGTCACCACCTCGTCCACGCCGGGAATGCTGAGGCACCCCTCCGGGCCCCGCATCGTCCGCTTCGACGACTCGACGATCCGCGGGTTCACGAGCGCGACGGGCTGCCGGCGCCCCTCGTCCTCGTCCCTCATGTCGAAGACGAAGACCCGGAGCGAGACCCCCACCTGGGGCCCCGCGAGACCCGCGCCCTCGGCGTGGTACATCGTCTCGAACATGTCGCGCACGAGGCTCCGCAGCTCGTCGTCGAAGTGCTCCACCTCGACGGCGGGGGTTCGCAGCACCTCGCTGCCCATGATCTCGATCTCGCGGACAGGCATGGAGTCAGCTCGTCGTCGGATCCGGATTCGTGACGCGCGACACCTTCGAGCGCTCGATCACGATCCGCGTGTCGTCCGCCGTCTTCACCGTGATGCGGTCCTCCGCCGCGTGCACCACCGTGCCGATGATCCCGCCGGCCGTGACGACCTCGTGCCCCTTCCGGAGCGAGGCGACCATCTCCCGGTGTCGCTCCTGCTCCTTGCGCTGCGGGCGGATGAGGAGCCAGTAGAAGACCGCGAAGATCAGCAGCATCTGGACCACGAACACCATGGTCCCCCCGCCGCCGCCCTCACGCGGTACCATCAGTAACGCCATCGAAGCTTCGCTCACCGCCACTCCCCACTGAAGAAAGAACTTCCGGCAACGCAACGAGATGCGGCACCGGCACGAAATCTACCCCCCGCCACCCCGAAAGCGTTCCAGCCAGGCGCCGCTCCACGCCCCGAAGGTGCCATCCGCGACGTGCGCGCGCGCCAGCTCGCCCAGCCGCACGAGAAAGCGGACGTTGTGGATCGACACCAGCCGGTGCCCGAAACTCTCGCCCGCCTGGACGAGATGCCGGATGTACGCCCGGTCGTAACGGGCGCACGCGGCACAGTCGCACTCCGGGTCGATGGGACGCCGGTCGCTCCGGAAGCGGGCGGCCTTCAAGTTGACCTGCCCTTCCGCCGCCGTCCAGGCGGTTCCGTGGCGCGCGTTCCGCGTGGGCGCGACGCAGTCGAACATGTCGCAACCCCGCCCGATCGCCTCCAGGAGGTCGTCCGGGTACCCGACCCCCATGAGATACCGGGGCCGCTCCCGCGGAAGCTCGCCGTCCAGCGCCTCGAGCACGCTCCACATCTTCGCCTTCGCCTCGCCGACGCTGAGCCCGCCGATCGCGTACCCGTCCCACTCCCCGACCGACCGGATGCCGTCCAGCGCCTCCAGCCGCAGGTCGTTGTACACGTTCCCCTGCAGGATGGGGAAGAGCGTCTGCTCCGGCACGTCTCCCTCCTGTTCGAGCGCGTGGAAGCGGGTGCGGCACCGCTCCAGCCACCCCAGGGTGCGCCGGTTCGCGGCGAGCGCGGTGGCGCGGTCGCACCCCCCCGCGGGACATTCGTCGAACGCCATGACGACGTCGGCCCCGAGCGTGCGCTGGATTTCCATGACGCGCTCCGGCGTGAAGAGGTGCGTGGAGCCGTCGATGTGGCTCCGGAAGACCACGCCGTCGTCGCGGATCCGGCTGATGTCGGCCAGGGAGAAGACCTGGAACCCGCCCGAGTCCGTCAGGATGGGACCGTCCCAGCGCATGAAGGCGTGCAGGCCGCCCAGCTCCCGCACCAGCTCGTGCCCCGGCCGGAGGTAGAGGTGGTAGGTGTTCGCCAGGATCATGCTGGCGCCCGTCCCCCGGACCTCCTCGGGCGAAAGGGTCTTCACCGCGCCCAGCGTGCCCACGGGCATGAAGGCCGGCGTCTCCACCGCCCCGTGCGGGGTCGTGAAGGTGCCGGACCGGGCGGCGCCGTCCGTGGCGTGAAGCGTGAAATCGAACACCGGGCCTTTCGTCGAAGAGATGCAGGTCCGCGCGGTCCCGATCGTGCTCTCCGGGCCCGGACCCGCGGCACCCGCGGCGGTCACGGCAGCACCACCATCGCGTCGCCGTAGGAATAGAAGCGGTAGCCTTCCCGGATGGCCTCCGCGTATGCCTCCATCGTGCGCTCGTAGCCGGCGAAGGCCGCCACGAGCATCAGAAGCGTCGAACGGGGAAGATGGAAGTTCGTGACGAAGGCGTCCACCGCCCGGAAATCGTGGGGCGGATGGATGAAGAGCTCGGTCCACCCCGAGCCGGCCGCCACGACGCCCTTCACGTCCGCCGCGCTCTCCAGTGTCCGCACGGCCGTCGTGCCCACGGCCCAGACGCGTCCACCGCCTTCGCGGGCCGCGCCGATGGTGCGCGCAGCCTCCACCGGAACGGACCAGAATTCGCTGTGCATGGCGTGCTCGGCCGGGTCGTCCACCTCCACCGGGCGGAACGTCCCCACGCCGACGTGCAGGGTGAGCCGCGCGATCGCGACGTCGCGCGCCTCCAGTGCGTCCAGGAGCTCCGGCGTGAAGTGAAGTCCCGCCGTGGGCGCGGCGACCGAGCCGGGCGTGCGGGCGTACACCGTCTGGTACCGCTCGCGGTCTCCCGGCCCCTCTTCGCGCTCCAGGTACGGCGGAAGGGGAACCCGGCCGTAGCGCTCGAGCGCCTCCTCCACCCGGAGCGGGGTCTCGAGCCGCACGATCCTCCCTCCTCCCTCCGTCGAGTCGACGATCTCGACCTCGAGCTCGTCCGAGACGACGACGCGCCGGCCCGGTTTGAGCTTGCCTCCGGGCCGCACGATGGCCTCCCAGAGCCGGTCGTCGGTGGGAAGCGCGCCCGCCGGGGGCGCGTTCGCCGCGCTTCCGCCCGCCGGGGGCCCGCCCGTGGATCCGGCGCCGCCGACCGGTCGCAGGAGCAGGATCTCCGCGGCGGCCCCCGTGGGCTTTCTCCCCAGGAGGCGCGCCGGGAGCACGCGGCTCTCGTTCAGGACGAGGACGTCTCCGGGACGGACCAGCTCCACGATGTCGCGGAAGCCCCGGTGCCGGATCGCGCCGCCGCTCCGCGGGAGCACCAGGAGCCGGCTCTCGTCGCGCCGCTCCGGAGGGTGCCGCGCGACGAGTCCCGGGGGGAGCGCGTAGTCGTAGTCCGAGACGGAGCGGCCCCGGGGCTTCGGGGGGAGGGTCATTCCGCGAAGAGCGACGACTGGCTTTCCGGAGGCGGCGTGAAACCGAAGCGGCGGTACGCCCGGGGCGTGGCCACCCGCCCGCGCGACGTCCGCATGAGGAATCCCTCCTGGATCAGGAACGGTTCGTACACCTCCTCGAGCGTCCCCTGGTCTTCGCCCATCGCCACCGCGAGCGAGCCCAGACCGACCGGCCCCCCGTCGAACTTCTCGATGATCGTCTTCAGCACGCGCGTGTCCATCTCGTCCAGGCCGTACTCGTCCACGTCGAGCATCTCGAGCGCGTCGTTCGCGACGTTCCGGTCGATGACCCCGTCCGCCCGTACCTGCGCGTAATCGCGCACCCGCCGCAGGAGCCGGTTGGCCACGCGCGGGGTGCCCCGCGCCCGGCGGGCCAGTTCCGCGGCACCCTCCTCGGTCGCCTCCACCCCCAGGATCTCGGCGCTGCGCCGGATGATGTAGGCGAGCTCCTTCGCGGGGTAGAAGTTCAGCCGCTGCACGATCCCGAAGCGGGCGCGCATGGGAGCGGTGAGCAGCCCGAAGCGGGTCGTCGCGCCCACCAGCGTGAAGCGCTCCACGTCCATCGTCATCGTCTGCGCCTTCGGCCCGTCCGAGAGGCGGATCTCGATCCGGTAGTCCTCCATCGCCGGGTAGAGGAACTCCTCGATGATGGGACGCAGCCGGTGGATCTCGTCGATGAAGAGAATGTCCCCCTCGCGCTGGTTCGTGAGGATTCCCACGAGGTCCGCCGCCTTTTCCAGCACCGGGCCGGACGTCGTCTTCAGGTTGACGCCCATCTCGCGTGCGATGAGCGCCGCCAGCGTCGTCTTGCCCAGTCCCGGCGGGCCGTGGAAGAGCAGGTGATCCAGCGGCTCCCGCCGCTCGCGCGCCGCCTCGATGGCGATCGCCATCGTCTCCTTCACCTTCTCCTGCCCGATGAATTCCGCGAGCCGCTGCGGGCGGAGCGACTGCTCGACCGGCGTGTCCTCGCCCAGCTCCTCGGGGGTCGTGACCTCGTAGCGCGAAGGGTCCGTCATGTCCTCTCCGCCAGGGCCTTGCGGATGAGCTCGTCCGCGTCGCGGGGGGTCTCGCTTCCCAGCACCTTCCGTACGGCCTCGTCCGCCTCGACGAAGGAGTAGCCGAGCGAGACGAGGGCCGCGACCGCTTCCTCCGCGCCGGAGCCGGATGCGGAGCGCCCCTCCGGTCCCACGGCGAGGTCGCGCACCCGGTCCGAGAGCGCGAGTGCGATCGTCTCCGCCTTCTTCTTCCCGATGCCGCTGATCTGCGTGAGCGCGGCGATGTCCTTTTCCGCCAGGGCCCGGGCGAGGCGGCGCGCGGAATACGTCGAGAGCATCTGGAGCGCGAGCTTCGGGCCCACGCCCGTGGCGCCCATCAGCCGCGTGAAGAGATCCCGCTCGTGCGCCTCGAGGAAGCCGTAGAGCGCCTCGGAGTCCTCCCGCACCACGTGCACCGTCCGGATCTCCAGCGGCGCGCCGGGAGCCGGCAGGCGCTGCGCCACCGATAGCGGAACCTGGACCTCGTAGACGACGCCGTTGCCCATCTCCACCTCGATGCGGTCGAAATCGCGGGCGAAGAGCGTGCCCCTGAGCCGGCTGATCATCGGCGGACCACCGGATCGGATCGGAGCTCGCCCGGCGCTCCCATGGTGCAATAGCAGAGCGCGGCCGCGACGCCGTCCGCCGCGTCGGCCGGGGCCGGCGCGGTCCTCAGGCGCAGCCGCCGCTGGACCATGAACCCGACCTGGTCCTTGGTGGCGTTTCCGTTTCCGACCACGGCCTTCTTGATCTCCCGCGGCGAATACTCCGCGATCGTGAGGTTGGCGAGCGAGCCCGCGAGCAGAATCGCGCCCCGCGCGTGCCCGAGGGTGAGCGCGCTCTGGATGTTCTTTCCCTGGAAGACGTTCTCCACGCAGATCACCGCCGGCTGGTGGCGGGCGATGATCGCGCTGACGCCCTCGTAGATTTCGCGGATCCGGACCGGAAGCGGCTTGTTCGCCGACGTCCGGATCACGCCGCACTCGAGGAGCGTCACCGAATCCACGCCCCGCCGGGTTACGACGCCATACCCGGTCACGGCCGTGCCGGGATCGATGCCCAGCACCACCACGCCGCCCTCCTCTCCGGAGCCCCGCGCGCTCCCTACGATGGAACGGGCCGATGCACTCCGCTCACATCGCCTCCGCGAGGGCCGCCTCGTCGATGTCGGCGTTCGAGTGGACCTTCTGCACGTCGTCGTGCTCGTCGAGCGCGTCCAGCAGCTTCACGAGCCGCTCGGCGTCCCTGCCCGCGACCTCGACCTCGTTCTTCGCGATCCAGGACAGCTCCGCCTGGGCGACCTCGAGTCCCGCGGCGCGGATCCCGTCCTGCACGGCGTGGAACGCCGTGGCTTCCGTCGTCACGATGAACTCGTCCCCCTCGCGGGCCACGTCGTCCGCTCCGGCTTCGAGCGCGGCATCCAGCACCGCCTCCTCGTCGTACCGCCTCGCGTCGAGGAAGATCTGGCCCTTCCGGTCGAACTGCCAGGCGACCGAACCCGCCGTTCCCAGGTTGCCGCCGTTGCGCTCCAGGATGTGCCGGACCTCGGCGACCGTGCGATTCTGGTTGTCGGTCAGCGTCTCGATGTAGAGCGCCACCCCGCCGGGGCCGTATCCCTCGTAGGGAATCTCCTGATAGTCGACCCCCTCGAGCTCGCCGGTTCCCTTCTTGATGCCCCTCTCGATGTTCTCCTGGGGCATGTTGGCGGCCTTCGCGGTATCCACGGCGAGCCGCAGGCGGGGGTTGAAGTCGGGGTCTCCCCCGCCCTCGCGTGCCGCGACGGTGATCTCGCGGATCAGCTTGGTGAACGCCTGGCCGCGCTTCGCGTCGGTGGCGGCCTTCTTTCTCTTGATCGTGGCCCATTTGCTGTGACCGGACACGGATCCTCCTCAAAATCGTGCGGGCATCCGGCTTCGCGGCCGGAGGTGGGACGTCCCCGAAAAGTAGTGCTGCGACTTCGACGTGTCGATGCGGGGGTGCGCTGTCGCGGACGCCGGAGCGCCCTCTACACCGGAGAGGTCTGGGCGGGAGCAGGCGACGCGGCGCCCCCGCTTCCGGACACCGCTCCCTCCAGGGGCGCATCCAGCGTCTGACGCACCCGGGTGGCGAGCGCTTCAAGCATCATCGGCTTCTGGATGAACCCCGTCGCGGCGCCCGGGGCGCCGGACCAGGTGACATCGTGGTGCAGGAAGCCGGACATGTAGAGCACGCGGAGCGCCGGCTCGATCGCGGTCATCTTCTCGGCGAGCGTGAAGCCGCTCATGCCCGGCATCACGAGGTCCGCCACGACGAGGTCGATCCGCGACCGCTCGCGCCCGAAAAGAGCCAGCGCGTCCTCGCCGTGCGACTCCTCGATCACGTCGTACCCCAGCCTCCGGAGCATGCGTCCCACCGCTGCGAGGCTCCCCTCGTCGTCGTCCACCAGGAGGATGCACTCGCCCGGCCGCGCGGGAGCCGGCGTCGCCGGCGAGACCCGGCGTGGGGTGGCATCGCGGGTGCGCACGGCGCCCGCGGCCGGGGGGGCGCCGGCCCGCTCCGCCGGGGTGACGTCCACCACCGACCCCTCGCGGATGGCGCAGATGCGGTCCCTTCCGGCGGCCTTCGCTGCGTAGAGCGCGCGATCGGCAGCGGCGACGAGGAGGTCGGGCGTGCCCATTCCCGGCTCGTAACACGCGATTCCGGCGCTCGAGGTGACCCGGCCGCCCCGGAGCTCGGTGCTGCGCAGCCTCCCGCAGACGCGGTCCGCGAAGATCGTCGCTCCTTCCGTGTCGCTGGAGGCGAGCACGGCGATGAACTCCTCGCCCCCGTAGCGCGCCACGAGATTCATCCGCCGGCTGATTCCCGCCAGCACGCGCCCGAAGCTGCGCAACGCGTCGTCGCCCGCCTGGTGACCGTGTTCGTCGTTATACTCCTTGAAGCGGTCCAGGTCGAAGATCACCACCGCGAGAGGGGTGCCCCGTCCCGCGGCGGCGAAGGCGGCGTCCAGGAAGATCGTCGCGTGGCGCCGGTTGGGAAGCTCCGTCAGCGCATCGGTGAGCGCCATGTTCTCCGCCTTGCGGCGCTCGTTGTGAAGCATTTCGGCGACCCAGCCCACACCGAAGCAGATGCCGATGTACGCGAGCACAAGCCCGAAGAGGAGCGACCAGTTCGGGGTGCCGACCTCGGTCATGACGAGCACGACCTGGGTGACGGAGAGCACCGCCATGCCGAGCGCGAGCCCGAGCGATGCGCCCCGCCACCCGCGGTAGTAGGTCAGCAGAAATGCCGGCACGAGCGCCGTCAGCCAGAGGAGCACGCCCGCCTCCTCGCCGGTCCAGTCCGGAAAGAGGATGCCGCCGATCATCGGGACCGAGAGCGCCCCGAACGAAAGGACGAGCGCCCTCAGGGGCATGGTGCGCTTCGGGACCGCGTGCGGGTATGAGGTCATGACGTCGGTGGACGAGAAACGGCGTTGTCGGAATGGTCTTCAATAGAAGGGTTTCATGACGATGGGGAAAGTAGTTGCGTCCGCATAGCGTGTCGCTTTCGGATCTTCCGGTCGCCGGGCCGCGGCGGCTCGCGCTGCGCCTGCACGCTCCTGCCGAACGGGCGCTGCGCGGCGGCCATCCGTGGCTGTTCGAGAGCGGCATCCGGGAGCAGAGCCATGAAGGAAAGCCCGGAGACCTGGCGGTGGCGTTCGACCGGAAGGGCCGCTTCCTCGCGATCGGCCTCTACGATCCGCACTCCCCCATTCGGATGCGCGTGCTTCAGGGGGGACAGCCGGAACGGATCGACGCGGCGTGGTTCGACGCGCGGATCGCCCGGGCACTCGGCCTGAGGAGCCCGCTGGAGCGCACCGGAACCACGGGGTTCCGACTGATTCACGGCGAGAACGACGGGCTGCCGGGTCTCGTCGTCGACCGCTACGAGGACCTCCTGGTCGCGAAGCTCTACTCCGCGGCCTGGATTCCGCACCTGGCGCAGGTCTCGGCTTCCCTGGCGCGCCGGTCGCCCTTTCGTCACTTCCTCGTCCGCCTGAGCCGTCGGCTCCAGTCGCACCCCGACGCGCTCTTCGGCGTCGACGACGGGACGCTGCTCGTCCCGGACACGGACGCGGAGACGGTGGATCCGCCGGACTTTCCGGTCCAGTTCAGGGAGAACGGGCTGCTGTTCGAGGTCGATCCCGTCCGGGGGCAGAAGACGGGCTTCTTCCTCGACCAGAGGGAGAACCGGCTCCGCGTGGAGCGGCTGGCGAAGGAGGCGGGCTCCGTGCTCAACGTCTTCGCCTACACGGGAGGGTTCTCGCTCTACGCGGCGCGCGGCGGGGCGGAGCACGTCGTGAGCCTCGACCAGAGCAGGCCGGCGCTCGACGCCGCGCTGCGGAACTTCGCGCTCAATCGGGGCGGCGGACCCGTGGACCGGTGCCGCCACGAAATCCAGTGCGGGGACGCCTTCACCCTCCTGGGCCGGATCCGTGACGAAGGGAGGCGCTTCGACATGGTCGTCGTCGACCCGCCGTCGTTCGCCAAGGAAGAGGGCGACATCACGGCGGCGCTCGGATCGTACACCCGGCTCGCCCGCCTCGGGCTGGGGGTGCTGCGGCCCGGCGGGATCCTCGTATCCGCTTCATGCTCCAGCCGGGTGGACGCGGAGTCGTTCTTCGGCGCGGTGCAGCGGGGAGCCGAAATGGAGGGCCGTCCCCTGCGGGAGATCGAGCGCACGGGCCACCCCCTCGATCACCCCGTGATTCCGCAGTTTCCGGAGGGCGCCTACCTGAAGTGCCTCTTCGCACGGAGCTGAATCCGCGAAAGCCGGATCCGCAACGGAGCGGAATCCGCCATGAAGTCGATTCCGTGGGAGTCGACGGACGGACCGGCTCAGCGCGATTCCACTTCCTCCGGAAACCGGTCGGACCGCGCGCGCCGCAGGATCCAGGAGAGGCGGAGGCGGGAGATGCCCAGCAGATCGGCCGCCGCGCTCCGGTCACCCCCGCATTGCTGCAGCGCCCGCACGACGTGACGAGCGATCGCTTCGTCGAGCGGCTCCATGCCGTTGCCCCCGACCGTCGCGTACTCCTCCTCCGCCCCGGCCCGGGCCCGCGCGCCCACGCCGGACTGCGCTCCCGCAGGGGACGCGCCCGCCGCGCCCGCCGCACCCGCCGCTGCTCCACCGGCTCCCGATGCTCTCGCTGTCGCCGCGGGCGACTCGCCGACGGCGACTCGATCCGGGCCCACTGCCGGCTGCCGGCCCTCCATCCCCAGAAAGAGGTGCTCCACCTCGATGGACGTTCCCCGCGCCATGATGCACGCCCGGGTCAGGACGTTCTCCACCTCCCGCACGTTGCCGGGCCAGTCGTGCACGGTCAGCCGCTTCATCGCCTCGGGAGTGATGTGCCGGACGTCTTCCCCGACCCGCTCGCGGATCTGGGCGAGCAGGTGCTCGGCGAGAATCGGGATGTCGCCCGGGCGCTCTCTCAGGGGTGGGAGCGAGATCTCGACGACCTTCAGCCGGAAGTAGAGGTCTTTCCGGAAGTACCCGTTCTCCACCAGCGCTTCCATGGGCTGGTGCGTGGCGGCGATCACCCTCGCTTCCGTCGCGATCGGCTTCTCGCCTCCCACGGGATAGAACTGCCGCTCCTGGAGAACCCGCAGAAGCTTGGACTGGAACTCCGGGGTGGTGTCGCCGATCTCGTCCAGGAAGATGGTGCCGGCGCCGGCGAGCTGGAAGTATCCGCGGCGGGTCCCGCTCGCGCCCGTGAACGCGCCCTTCACGTGCCCGAAGAGCTCCGAGGCGAGGAGTGAATCGGTGAGGGCGGTGCAGTTCACGGCGATGAAGGGTTGGGTCGCGCAGGACGAGTGGAGGTGGATCGCCCGAGCGATCATTTCCTTGCCGGAGCCGGTCTCACCCCGCACGAGCACCGTCGCCCGGTTGCGCGCGAGCACCCCGACCATCTTGTAGATGTCGATCATGCGGGGGTCGGAGCCGACGACGATCTGCCGATCCTCCTTCTTCTCCTCTCCCCGGTCCTCTTCCATGAGCCGGCCCCGCTCCTGGTCGCGGAGGCAGTGCTCGACCACCCGCTCCAGCTGCTTGAGGTCGATCGGCTTCACGAGGTATTCGGCCGCACCGGCCTTCATCGCCCGCACCGTCGACTCCATGTCCCCGTGTCCCGTCACGACGATGAAGTCCACGTTGTCCACCGAACCGCGCACGCGCTCGATCAGCGCGATGCCGCCCATTCCCGGCATGCGCACGTCCGTCACGACGATGGCGGGCCGGAACTCCGCGATCCGGCCCAGCGCTTCCTCCGCGCTCTCCACCGCCAGAACCTCGTGACCGAGGTGCTTCAGCTTCTGGTACAGGATCTCGCGAACGTCCGGGTGGTCATCCACCACCAGTATGCGCCGTCCCATGCATCCCCTCTTCGAGTTCGAAAGTCGTCCCGGACGAGCCCCTGTCCCGACGCATCGGCGCGCTCCCCCGCCAGGCACCCATCAAATGGTCGTTCGCCGGAGACGCGCCGCGCCTCGCCGATTTGACGCGGGAGTTTCGCCGGGAACGTTCCTCCACCATCTTGATCTGGAGTTCTGTTGAAAAACAGGTCCCGCGCGGGCGGCACGGCGAGGCCAGGACGACGACGCGTCGCAGCGGTGCCCTTCTTCAACAGCCCTCCGAAGAATACGTCAGGAGAATGGATCGTGACAGGTGACGCGCACATGCGCGCCGGAGGGTCGCGCAGCGGAGAGACCGTGCTCCTCGTCGACGACAACGACGACGCGCGCACGATCTACGGGCGTGCGCTCGCGCACTTCGGCTTTCTCATCCTGGAGGCCGAGAGCGGCGACGAGGGCATCCGGATCGCCATCGAGGACCGCCCGGCGATCATCATCATGGACCTGTCGATCCCCGGCATGGACGGCCTCACCGCGACCCGCATGCTGAAGGACCGGGAAGAGAGCCGCGACATCCCCATCATCGTCCTCACCGCCCATGCGCTTCCCGAATACCAGGCGCGCGCCGAAGTGGCCGGCTGCGACGCCTACCTCACCAAGCCCTGCGAGCCCCGGCGGCTGGTCGAGGAGATCCGGCGCCTCCTCGGCGCCTGACGGCCCACCCGCCACTTCCTCGCCCGACGCCGTGGCTCCGGCTCAGGCCGTGTAGTGGAGGGAGGCCCCCGGCCCGAGCGGAAGCCCCAGCAGCATCCAGACGATGAGCGTCAGCACGCCCGCGATGAAGAAGACGACCGAGTAGGGGAGCATCGCGGAAAGGATCGTCCCGATGCCGACCTTCCGGTCGTACTTGCGCGCGAAGATGATCACCAGGGGGAAGTACGGCAGCAGCGGGGTGAGCACGTTGGTGACGGAATCCCCGATCCGGTAGGCGGCCTGCGTGAGCTCCGGCGAGTAGCCGAGCTGCATCAGCATCGGAACGAAGATGGGACCCATGATCGCCCACTTCGCGGACGCGCTCCCGATCAGGAGGTTCATCAGCGACGAGACGACGACGAAGGCGACGATCAGCGGGATCCCCACGAAGCCGATCGCCTGCAGGCCGTCCGCCCCCGCGACCGAGACGATGAGGCCGAGGTTGGACCAGGAGAAGAACGCGACCAGGTGCGCCGCCACGAACGCGAGAACGATGTACGCACCCATGCTCGACATCGTCTCGGCCGTCATGCGGGCGGCGTCCGCGTCGCTCCGGATGGACTTCGTCACGACGCCGTAGACCAGCCCGGGGAAGAAGAAGAAGAAGAGCATGAGCGCGACGAGGCTGCTCAGGAACGGCCCGATGCGTTCCAGGAAGAACGTTCCGCCGGGCTCGTAGAGCGGCGGCGTCCACCACGGGGTCGGCACGACGAGGAGCGCCGCGAGCACCGTGGTGACGATCACGGCCCAGCCGGCCGCGGCAAGCCCCCGCTTCTCGTCCTGGGTGAGCTGCTCTCCCTCGCTGTCGGGCGCGGGAAGCCCCTCCTCCGCGTCGGCCGGATCGTAGCTCCCCATCGCCGGCTCCACGACCCGCTCGGTGACCCACGTGCCCGCCACCGTGAAGACAGGGACCAGCGCCGCCATCAGGTACCAGTTGGACGTGAAGAGTACGGTATACTCCGGGTTGTACAGGTGGGCCGCAGGCTCGGTGAAGCTCACGAGCAGGACGTCGAGGCCGGTGATGAGGAGGTTCGCGCTGAAGCCGGCCGACACCCCGGCGAAGGCCGCCGCGAGCCCGACCATCGGGTGGCGTCCCATGCCGTAGAAGATGACCGCGCCGAGCGGGATGAGCACGACGTATCCGGCGTCCACCGCCATCGACGACATCATCCCCGCGAAGACGATGGCGCCGCTGATCAGGCTGCGCGGAACGGCGGAGACGAATGCGCGGAGCGCGGTCTTGATGAGTCCGCTGCGCTCCGCCACGCCGATACCCAGCATCACCAGAAGCACGAGCCCGAGGGGCGGAAAGGTCGCGAAGGTCTGCGCCATTTCGACGAAGGTCCGCCGGATCTGCGGACCGCCGAAGAGGTTGACCGGCTCGATGACCGCACCGGTGCCGGGATGGATCGCGGTCCATTGCGCGATCACGGCGACCACGGAGGCGATCATCACGACCCCGATCATGATCAGGAAGAGCGTGATGGGGTCGGGGAGCCGATTGCCGGCGCGCTCCATGTAGTGGAGCAGGCGAAGAACGGGACCCTGTTTTTCTTGTTCCACGGTGATCATGCCTTTGCAGGGGAATCGGCCCTCGGGGAGGGAATTCGGCAGAGATAGTAGTGAGCGGTCGCGCCGCTGTCGAATCACCCCTCTGCAGCTTCAATGGAATATTTCTTGCTCGCCTAAGTCGGGTGATTCGCACTCTGACCCGATGGAGGGAAGCCTTATGAAGATCATCAAGGGAGCTTTCTCGGCGCTCACGGTCGCGCTGATGGCTTTGACGATCACCGCGTGCCCGCCGCCCGAGGAGGACCCGGCGGCGTTCGATGGCCAGGACACGATTCCGACGACGGGTGAATCGCCCGGCGAAGGCACGCCGCCCCCGGGCGGTCAGGGAGGCGCGGGAAGTCCGGGAGGCGGTGGAGGCTGATCCGGGCCGACCGGAGCCGAAGACCCGGACCGGCGCATCTCGGCCATCCGGATATCTCGGGGAGGATCAGGCGGCGAGCGCCGGGTCCTCCCCGACTTCTTCGGTGCGGTAGAAGGGCTCCCAGGCGGATTCCGGCGGCTTCGGCGTGAGGAGGCTCACGACGACGAGGCTCAGGATGGAAAGGGTGACGGCGGGATACGTCACCTCCTGGAGCAGCGGGTGCCACTCCGCGAAGTACCCCTGCCGTGAAAGGTAGAAGGTCCAGAAGAGGGTGACGGCCGCGCCCGATACGATGGAGACCACCGCGCCCTCCTTCGTTGCCCGCTTCCAGAGAAACGCCGCGAGAAGCGCGGGTGTGATGCCGGCACCGTAGATCAGGTAGGCGGTGTAGGCGGCGGCCAGGATGGTGGGGAACTGGTCCACCAGCAGGTACGCGATGAAGCCGAGCACGAGCACCATCGTTCGGCCGATGAAGACGACGCGGCGCTCCGACGCCTTCGGGGAGAGGAAGCGCTGGTAGACGTCGCGGGTGAGGTTGGTCGCCGGCACGAGCAGGAAGGAGTCCGCCGTGGAGACGATGATCGCCATCATCGTCGCCACGAGGAGCATGCCGAGCCCCAGCGGGAGGACCTGACGCGCCAGCGTCGGGATCACGTTCTCGGACAGGTTGGCCGTCGTGTCGGCCGCGCCGCCCGCGAAGAGCTGCGGGATGAGCCCCTGCTCCGCCGCCACGCTCCCCGTCAGCCCCAGAAAGGAGATGCTGCTCTCCAGGAGCACCACGCCGAAGACCCAGATCAGCACCGCCTTCTTCGCCGACCCCCCGTCCTTCGCGCTGAAGATGCGCTGGTACATGTTCGCGTCCCCCATGAGCAGGAGCATCGTGGGGACGAGGAAGGAAAACGCGATGATCGGAGCGGACGAGGTCATCGACCGCTCGTCGGCCCAGTTGCCGAAGAGGCTCCACTTGCCCGCCGCCTCGGCGGCCGTCACAACCTCCCCGATCCCCCCCACCGCGAAGAGCAGGAAGACGGTCGCGGCCATGATCCCGAAGATCATGAGAATGCCGTTCACGACATCGGTATAGACGACCGAGACCATGCCGGCGAGCACGGTATAGGTGATCGCGAAGACGGCGGTGAGGACGATGCCCGCCTCCACGCTGATCGTCCCGTCCGTGATGATGCTGAGGACGCGCCCGCCTCCTCGGAACTGGTAGGAGACGATGGTGAGGTACGCGATGATCGTGATGATCGTGGCCAGCACCCCGGCCGCCGTGCTGTAGCGCGCCTCGAAGATGTCCGGGACGGTGACCTTTCCGAAGTTGCGGATCCGCTTCGCGATGAACCAGACGATGACGATCCCGACCCACGCGCCGGCGCTGGACCATAGCCCCGCCAGCCCGTTCCGGTACCCGAGCCCGGCCCCCCCGAAGAGCGAGCCGTTGCCGATCCAGGTCGCGAGGAGCGTGCCCACCAGCACGAACCAGGGGAGCCGGCGACCCGCCACCATGAAGTCGGCGCTGTCGCGGATGCCCCGGCTCTTCCACACGCCGACGCCCACGAGGGCGAGGAGGTAGACGATGATGGCGAGGAGGTACGGATTCGAGACGAGGCCCTGCAGGTCGGTGAGCATGCCGCCAATATGAGGCGGGACCACGTGATCGGCCAGCGGCCGCTCCCGGCGGCTACGCGTCGGGTCGGGCGCTCACTCCCCCGCGGCCACGCGTCGAGTCATTCGCCTACTCTCCCGTAGCCACGCGGCGAGTCGCGCGCTTCCTCTCCCGCGGCCACCCCTTCGCTCCACACCGCCCGGATTCCCTCGGGAAGCTGGCCCCGCACGTGCTCCACGAGTCCGCCGGTCAGCGTGCCGTCGTCGCGAGGCGAGGGAATGCGCGCGCGGGGTGCGCACGCTCGCTCGTCTCTCCTCCTCGCCGCCGCGATGTACGGTCCGCGGATCCGATCCGCGGTCGTCGACTCCCCAATCTTTGCGCTCGAGCATGCACCCGGGGAATCGGGTACGGCTCCGGTATCCAACTCCCCATACGCCACCTCCGACACCGACTCCGATGGGATTTGGGTACCGCTCCGGTATCCAACCCCCCACACGCCATCTCCGACACCGACTCCAACCGGGATTGGGTACGGCTCCGGTATCCAACTCCCCGTGCGCCACCTCCGACACCGACTCCAATGGGATTTGGGTACCGCTCCGGGGAGTCAACTCCCCATCGTCTTCCGAGAGGCCCACGATCGGGGAGTTCGCTACCGTCCTCCGGATGCAGGATTGCTCAGATCGCCCCCTCGGGTGGTCGTCCTGGACACGCGGCGGTCCGCCGGACGCGAGCTTGCGCGCGCGCCGCGCCGCCGCACGTGTCCCGGACACGCCCCTGGCCCGGGAGTGGCTGTCGGACAACGACCCCCCTCAGGGCGCGCCGCTCAGGAGGAGGCGGTCGAACAGGCTTTCGACCATCCGCGCGGTGGAGA
>JBBDIW010000075.1:0-2994 GCA_040880165.1 Gemmatimonadota bacterium
CCGGCGGTGGCTGTGGGAATCGAGACGAAGCAGCCGTAGCAGACCCCGTTGATCACCGGGACCACCACCCGATCCAGGCTCGCCTTCACCCGCTCGTACCGGCTGCGGATCCGCGGCTCCAGCGCCTCTTCCAGCTCCGCGATCTTTCCCGCGAGTTCCGCGGAGGCGGCGGAGACGTCGATGTTGAAGTGCCTGGACTCGACCGCGTCCATTTCAGTGCCGGCGGAGAGCTCCCGGTAGTGGGCGTTCAGGTCCTGCAGCTCGAGCAGCAGGAGAAGCTGGGGATGCATTGCCATTCCTTCCGTCGGTTCGGGTTCGACTGGTCATGCCGTGATCCATGGTTCCTCTCCCCTCCGGCACCCGCGTCCGGCCACTTCCGGACTCAGATGCCCTTCTGCTCGAGCAGCTCGAGAAAGTCCTTCGGCTTCGCGATCTCCTTCAGCTTCTCCGGCACCTCCGGATCCTTCGAGAACTGCGCGATCTTCCCGAGCACGGGGAGGTACTGGTTCGAGACCTCGAGCGGGGGCGCCACGATCAGGAAGAAGTTGTAGACCGGGGCGTTGTCGATGGCCTTGAAATCGATGCCCTGCGGCTTGCGGCCGTAGGCGAGTCTCAGCCGGTTCACGACGAGCGAGCGGCAGTGGGGAATCGCGATGCCCTTGCCGATTCCCGTGGAGCCCAGGTTCTCGCGCCGCTTCAGTGTCTTGAACAGGATCGCTTCGGAGCGTTCGTCGAGACCGAGAAGCGCGATCATCTCGCGCAGAATGTCGTCCTTGGACGCGGACTCGAGTTCGAGGCTCACCGACTCGGCGGTGAAAAGCTCCCTCAGCTTCATTGAAGCGACTCCTGTAGGGTTTGCCCCGGCGATCCGGGGCGGTTCCGTGACCGGGTGGAAACGAGGAATCCTACTCTACCAGAAGCGCACGACGCTGTCAAAACGGCCCATCTCGTGCGGGCGCAGGAACCGCGCCCCTTCACCCCGTTCGCCCGCGTCCTTAACTTTCGGCATGTCCGAAAACGTCCTCGATCTCCTCGCGGGTGCACGCACCCCCCTGTTCCTGGCGCCGCAGGCCGGTGTCAGCGAATCGCCCTTCCGTCGGCTCTGCCGTCGCTTCGGCGCGGACGTCGTCGTGAGCGAGTTCGTCAGCGCGGACGGAATCTGTCAAGGCAACCGTCGTACCCGCGACTACCTGCGCTTCGACGAGGAGGAGCGCCCCATCGGCGTGCAGATCTTCGGATCGGAGCCGGACACGATGGCGGACGCGGCCCGCCTCGTGGAAGAGACGTACGCGCCGGACTACATCGACATCAACTTCGGGTGCCCGGTGAAGAAGGTGGTGAAGCGCAACGGCGGCTCGGGGTGCCTGCGCGATCTGGACCTCGTGGAAGACATCATCCGAGCCGTTGCAGAGGCGATCGCGATTCCCACCACCGTGAAGATCCGCAGCGGCTTCGACGAGGCGACGCGGGACCCCGTGAAGATCGGCCTGCGCTGCCAGGCGGCCGGCGCGCGCGCGCTCACGATCCACCCGCGCACGCGCGCGGACATGTACAGCGGCGAGGCGCGCTGGGACGAGATCGCCGCGCTCGTCGAGGCGCTGGACATCCCGGTGATCGGAAACGGCGATATCCGGATCGGAGAGGACGCGGCCCGGATGCGCGACGAGACGGGGTGCGCCGGCATCATGATCGCGCGCGGCACGCACGGCGGCCCGTGGATCTTCCGCTCCGCGCGCGCCGCGCTGGACGGCCTGGCCGTGCTGCCCGATCCGGACGTGGCCGAGCGCTTCCAGATCTGCCTGGAACACGCCCGCAACGCCATCGCGTTCGAGCGGGACGGGAAGAAGGCCGTGCTCGAGTTCCGGAAGCACCTGGGGTGGTACACGAAGGGACTCCCCGGGGGGCGGGATCTCCGGCAGGAGCTCTTCAAGGTCACGACGATGGAGGAGATGACGGAGGCGCTCCAGGGCTACCTCGACCAGGCCGAGCGTCGCGACCCGGACGGCGCAGGGTATCGCAACCTTTCCCCGGCGGGCGTGTAGGATTAGATTGTACGAGTCAGACACAGGGGGCGTCACGGCTTCGACGTGTTTGGTGAATATAGAGTTGCGTGCCGAGGTTCCGGAGGCCTCGTAAAACATCCGGGAAATTTCAAATGCCAACAATGACATGGCACTGGCCGCGTAAGTAACCCTTGCGTTGCCCGTCTCCGAGTTTGCCAGCCTGAAGCGGGCTCACGAGACGTCGACAAATCAGGCTGGTCCGTCGGTCGCGTCGTCCGGCCACGGATAAGAAGTACAGGCGACTAGCCCGGGGTCAGCTGTTCACTGGCCAGCCCCATGGCGAAACTTCTCAGTGACCTACGCACGTAGAGGCTTTATAGGATCTTCTCGCGGACGCGGGTTCGACTCCCGCCGCCTCCACTCTGGGCAAAGTGAGCCCAGATCAAAGAAACGGCAGTGTGACGCGAAAAAGTGATTTCGCCTCACTGCCGTTTCTGGCGTTTGTGAGGCCAGTTCACAGGCTCAGGGTTACAGTAGGGTAACAGTGAATGCTCGATCTGCCGCCCGCAGTAGGTCACGAGAAGCGGGTATTCTGACAGGCTGGGAAGCGCATCTGAATCCACGAGCAGATCACCCACACTCGGCGATGGAAGAAACCGGCGTGTGCGCCTAATAGCGACGCCATCCTCTGGCATTGAATTTACCCACTGCGGTACCGGCTCGCGCCAGGAATCTCCGCTCCTTGATTCCCCAGGCGTCCTCTATTCGACCGCCGAGTTCGAGTGCTAGAGTACGAATTGCTTCCGGATCTGTTGGATACGCGTCGAGCTCACGGACAAGAACCACGTTCGGGTCAGGACACCGTGAAGGGTCGTGGACCGGGAAGTGATGGGGCTCCTCCCAACCTTCAGCCACGTTGCCGAGGAGGGCTCCCTCAGTGTCGTGCAGGGCGAGGATGACTTGCCATGCTCCGTTCACTTCCAGGTGCTGC
>JBBDIW010000076.1:0-2945 GCA_040880165.1 Gemmatimonadota bacterium
CTGGCGTCCCCGGCGGAGGCGCAGTCGACGCAGTTCGGGAAGAACAAGGTCCAGTATACGGACTTCGAATGGCAGATTCTCTCGGGCGAGAACGTCGACGTCTACTTCTATCCTGAAGAGGAGGACGTCGCCAGAATGGCGCTCGTCTTCGCCGAGGAGTCGTTTCTGGCACTCCAGGAGAGATTCCAGCACCACCCGTTCCAGCGCCCTCCCGTGGTCGTCTATGCGTCGCAGCAGGATTTTCAGCAGACCAACGTCACCGGCGGCTTCATTCCGGACGGCGTGCTGGGCTTCACGGAGTTCCTGAAGGGACGGATCGCGCTCCCCTTCCGGGGAAGCTATTCCCAGTTCCGCCATACCCTTCGGCACGAAATGGCGCACTACTTCCAGCTCTCGAAGGTTCGCGAGACCTACGAGATGCACCGGGCAGGCCGGAACCGGGTCACCCTTCCTCACTGGTGGACCGAAGGGCTCGCGGAGTACCTCTCGAGCCCCCAGGACACCCGCGACGAAATGGTGATCCGGGATATCGCGCTCACCGGGCGCATCCCCTCGCTGCGCGACTTCTCCCGCTCGGTCGCCTTTCTCGCCTATCCGCTGGGCGGTGAGCTGCACCACTACCTCGCCGACCGTTTCGGTGAGCGGCGCATCATCGAGATGTACGAGGAGATCTGGCGCTACGACTCGTTCGCCGAGGCATTCCACGGCGTCTACGGCATCTCGCTGGACGAGCTCGACGCAGAGTGGCGCTACCACCTCGAGGAGCGGTACTTCCCGCTCCGCGCGGAGCGTCCGCCCCTCGAGGTCGACGCGGACCGGGTCCTCAGGGAGAGCGGGCCGCACTTCAAGCCGCTCGTCGGCTCGGTTCCGGGCAACCCGACGCTGCAGCTCTTCTACATGTCCCCGTCGAGCGGGTACACGAACATCTATCAGGGCAACCTTCCGCTGGACGGCCGGGCCCCGGTCGCCTCCGGGATTCGCGCCATCGTCGAAGGGCAGCGTTCGTCGGACTTCGAGGCGCTGCACGCCTACGAATCCAGGATCGACCTGTCCGACGAGGGCATCCTGGCCTTCGTCTCGCAGTACCAGGAACGCGACGCCCTCTACCTGTGGGATGTGGCCAAAAAGAAGCTGGTGGGACGGTACCAGTGGGACGACCTGGTCGGCCTGCGCTCGCCGGCGTGGAGTCCGGAGGGGGACAAGGTCGTCTTCTCGGGTCTCTCGATCGCCGGTACCGCGAACCTCTACGTCGTGGACTTCGACCGCGACGAGCGCACCGCGCTCACGGACGACCGGTACGAGGACCTCGACCCCGACTGGTCCCCGGACGGGCGCTTCATCGTCTTTTCCAGCGACCGCACCCCATTCGGGATGTCGGGCTCGAAGAACCTATTCCTCCTGGACGTCGAGGGAGGCTCCGTGAGCTACCTGACGTACGGCGACTGGCTGGACGAGGCGCCGCGGTGGTCTGGGGACGGCTCGCGCGTTGCGTTCACGTCGGACCGGACGGGGCTCTTCGAGATCTACACCGTGCGCCCGGACGGACGAGGAGAGCGGGTCAGCAACTTCACCGGCGCGGCGATGGACCCGGAGTGGCTGCCGGACGGCTCGGGAATCGTCTTCGGCGGCTACACGAGGGGGACCTTCCTCCTCCACCACCTCGCGGTGGACCCCGGTGACGCCGACGGCGCCGCGGACCGCCGCATCGCGATAGACCTGCCGCCGAACGCCCCCGCTCCTTATGCGCCGACTCGCGCATCGGCGTCCGACGGCTCGACCGCCGACACATCGGACAGCGCCCCCGACCGCAGGATCGCCTACGCCGGCGACGGCGTGGCGACCGATGCGAACGGCTCCCGTACCGACAGCCGAGCCCCCGGCGAGGCAGGCGACCGGAAACCCACCGACGGAGCCGACACCGACTCGCCCACGGCCAACTGGGACTGGGTGGAGCTCGCCGTGGCGGACACCGTAGCGCTCGACCGTCGCGCCCACTCTCCCACAAGCACCTTCTCGATGGACTTCCTGGGCGGCGACGCGCTGGTCGTCCCCGGAGTCGGCGCGATGCAGGGCATCCAGTTCATGGGCAGTGACATGCTGGGCGACCACGTTCTTCACGCCGGGATCAGCGCATCCCAGGGCGGCTCGTTCCGTTCGCTGCCGAGCGCGTTCAGCGGTCAGCTCACCTACCTGAACATGTCCCGCCGGCTCAACATCGGCGGAGGAATCTTCCGGCATCAGGGGGTCTTCCGGGACGTCGCACGCGACCTCTACGAGGAGTCGTCCTACGGTGCCTTCTTCCTGGCGACGTACCCGTTCTCGCGCTACGAGCGGCTGGAACTGCGGATGGGGGTCGAGCATTCCGACCGCGTCGACCGCGAAAGCACGTACATGCGCGACCGTCGCGAAGACCCGCTCGACGTCACCCGGAAGGCGCTGATCACGCGAAACACCCTTTCGTACGTGAAGGACAACACGCTCTGGCTTCCATACGGCCCCATCGACGGAAGCCGTTACAACGTCTCTGCGGGGCTCGTGACGGATCTCACCCACGGCCGGGCGGAAAGCGTTGTCCTGTCCGGAGACTACCGCCACTACCTGCGCACCTCCCGACACTCTGCCGTCGCGCTGCGCGGCTTCGGCTACTTCAGCACCGGTGCGATCCCGGGTCGGACCGTCCTGGGCGGATCTCACCAGCTGCGGGGATACCCGAACCACACCCTTGCCGGAAGCCGGGTCTGGCTGGTGAACTCCGAGTGGCGCTTCCCGCTGCTGCACGCGCTCACCTTTCACCTTCCGATCGGAAACGTCACATTCCCGGGGCTTCAGGGTGCGTTTTTTGCCGACGCAGGATCGAGCTGGCTGGAGAACCAGTCGCCGGAAGGCACGTGGGGATCGTACGGCATGAGCTTCCGCATGAACCTCGGCGCCCCGATGGTGCTTCG
>JBBDIW010000077.1:0-4215 GCA_040880165.1 Gemmatimonadota bacterium
TGGAGGGGCACAGCTACGACGAGGTCGCGGAGATCATGGAGCTTCCGCTGGGCACGGTGAAGACCTATCTCCACCGCGCGCGCTCCGAGCTGAAACAGATCCTCGCCATGGTCGCGGCATGATGCAGATGCCCGCCTTCGCAACGGCCCGCTCCCCGGCATCCTCGTGGCCCTGCGGAAGGGCGGGGTGGATTCCACGGGAGGGACCCGGTTGCGACGGGGTGCCCGCGTGAAACCCGGTCGATGCCGAATCCGTAGGGACGGATGACAGAGAACCCAGGAGATGGATACGTGGCTACCGAGCGAAATGATCATCTGAGCGCCGAAGGGATTCAGGCGTTCCTGGAGAGCGAGCTTCCGAAGGCGGAAGCGGCGCTGATCCGGGAGCACCTGTCTTCCTGCGCCCGGTGTGAGGCCGAAGTGGAGGCCTTCCGGCTTCTCTTCGCCGAGCTCGGAGAGCTTCCGGAGCTGGCCCCGTCGGAACACTTCGCCGAGCGCGTCATGGGTGAGCTTCCCGGGCGCCTCGCGCGACCGCTGGTTCGCGAAACCGAAGCTGCGGCATCCGGCGCGGGGTTCGCGGGGTGGCTGCGCGCCCGACTGCCCGGCGCCCGGCCGACGACGGATCATCCGCCGAGCGGATGGCTGCAGGACTATATCGAGGGCGTCGCTCCGAGGAGACAGCGGACGCGCGTCGAAGCGCACCTGGCTGCCTGCTCGACGTGCGAGACGGAAGCTGCGGAGTGGCGGAACCTCTTCGGCAGGATCGCGGCCCTGCCCGAGTTCGCGCCCTCCGGGGACTTCGGGGAACGGGTGATGGCGCGGGTCCGGATTCCCGAGCCGGCCGCCACGCCCGCCCCCGCGGATCCGCTGCGTACTCGCGCCGTCGATCTCGCCCGTCGTATCCGACCGAAGAGCCGGCGCGGATGGGTGATCGCGGGCGGGATCGCCATGGCTCCCGGCGTCGCACTGGCGACGGTGGGCTACCTGATCATGGCCCACCCTCTGCTCACGTTCGGATATCTCGCGGCCTTCCTCTGGTGGCAGGTCAGCGGGGCGCTGTCCGCGTTCGCGGGCGGTGTCGCGGGCCGGCTGATGGAAAACGTGACGACGTTCCAGGCGTACAGCGCCATCGAGGCGCTTCTGGCCTCGCCGGCGATCGCCGCACTGAGCCTCCTCACGCTGGGAGGGCTCATGCTCGCGGCGCTCTGGATCGTCTATCGAAATCTCATTCTCACCCCTACGGTGACGGGTCATGATGCACGCTGAGCGAATCGCGCAGAGCTCGAGCAACGGGCGGCTGTTTTTCGCCGTGATGTTCTGGTTCTCCTGCCTGGTTCTTCTTCTCCCGGGCTCACTTCTCGGTCAGGAGCGCCCGATCGTCTCGAGCGAGATCGCCGTGTCCGGAGCGGAAGCCACGCTGCGCATCGAGTTCGCGGACGACGGTGAGCTCGTCGTCGCGTTCCGCGACGGCACGGTGTCGATCGATGGCGAAGCCGTCGGATCCTACACCCGCGGCGACGCCCTGGATGTTGCGTGGCGCTCGCTCCTGGGGCAGGCGATCGCGGCGGAAGGGGCCGCGCTGAGCGAACTTCTCGTGAACTGGCAGCCCCCGGAGGACGCGACCGGCGAAGCACCGGACGTGATCGCGTCGACGCTCGACGCCAGGCTCTCCGCGCCGCCTGAGCCGCCCGCGCCGGGCCCGCTGCCGGCCGATCCGGCCGCGCCCGACACGTTCCGGCACTTCGACGGCTCGGTTCTGGGGCAGCTCCTCGTCCGGCCCGAGCGTCTCAGGGAGCTCAGCGCCGTTGCCGAAGGCCTGTCCTTCAATGGAATCCGTATCCACACGGGCGAATCCGTCACGATCGGAGAGGACGAAGTGGTCCGCGGGACGCTCCTGGTCGTGGACGGAGACGCGGAGATCCTCGGGCGGGTCGAAGGAAACGTCGTGATCCTCGGCGGGACGCTGGATCTCCACGAGGGAAGCACCGTCACCGGAGACGTCCGTTGGAACGACGGGCGCGTGACCGGTGCCCGCGACGTCGTGGAGGGACGGATCCGCCGCGTGCAGCCCGCCGAGGCACCCGCGGCCGCGGCGGCGGCAGCGCGCGAGCAGGTCCGCGACGCGACGCGCCGCACCCGGTCCTTCAATCCGCTCCTCCACATCGGCAGAGGAATCGCGGGGCTCTTCCAGAACCTCATTTCCTTCGCGATCCTCGCGCTGGTCGGCTTCGGAATCATCCACTTCGCGGGAGACCGCCTGGACGTGGTCGCGCGCACCGCACGGCGCTCCGCCGCCCGCTCGGCGGCGGTCGGCTTCGCGGGAGCCTTTCTCTTCCTGCCGGTCTGGATTCTCGGCATGGTCGCGCTCGCGATCTCCATCATCGGGATTCCCGCCCTCCTGGCGTGGATTCCGCTCTTTCCGCTCGCGGTGGGCATCGCGATCGTCTTCGGCTACATGGCGATCGCGCTGAATCTGGGAGAATGGCTCGCGGCGCAGCGGTTCGAGAAGCTCCCGTGGCTGCGCGTGTCGAATCCCTTCATGGCGATCATCGCGGGTCTCGGCCTGCTCCTCGTCCCCTTCGTCGTGGCGAACGTGATCCAGATGGGCGGCCCGTGGCTGCGGGCGATGCAGGGGCTGTTCGCGGCGCTGGGCGGGCTCGCGGGCGTCATCGCCGCGACCGTGGGACTTGGGGCGGTGCTCCTGTCGAGGGGCGGACGCCGCAAGGACTTCGCCTGGGTCACCGACTTCGAGGACGACCCGGACCTGGATCCGGGCAGCTGGGGCGCCCCCCGGACACCTCCCCGGCCGGGACCCGCGTCACCCGGGAGCGCCGGCGCTCCGGGCGGCGTGTCGAGCCCCGGGGACTCCGCCGGCCCGTCGGCCGGGCACCCCGCGTCCGAGGGTCCGCCGCGCGACACACCGGACACACCCGACACATCCGACCAGGGAGCCGAACGATGAGCTCGCGCACGGTGCTTTCGGGAATGACCCTCATGGCGGCGGTCACGGCCCTGCTGCTCTCGACGCCGGGAGACAGCGCAGCGCAGAGCTGGCGGACGGTGAACACCTCCCGGCAGCTTGCGGGCGAGCGCGAGGTGGACGTCCTCGTCCGTTACGGAGCGGGCACATTCCAGGTTCACCCGGCGGAAGAGGGGAACGCCCTGTATCGGATGCGGCTGCGCTACGACGAGGACGCACTCCAGCCGCTGAGCGAGTACCGGGACGGGCGGCTTCAGCTCGGCGTGCAGAACGGCACCCGGATCCTCTCGGGCGGGCGGAGCGGGTCCGGAGAGATGGATCTCGCGCTCACGCGCACCGTTCCCATGGACCTGAAGCTCGAGTTCGGCGCCGTCCGCGCCGAGCTGGACCTCGGGGGGCTCTCGCTCCGGACGCTGGAGCTGAGCACGGGCGCGTCCGAAGCCGTTCTCGACATCGCCGAGCCGAACCGGGTGCGCATGACGAAGGCTCGCATGGAGGTCGGTGCTGCCAGCTTCACGGCGAGCAACCTCGGCAACCTCAACGCCGACCTGATCGACATCAGTGCCGGCGTCGGCGAGGTCAAGCTGAACTTCGACGGGGCGTGGCAGGGCGACATGGACGTGAAGGTCGGCATGGGTCTGGGCTCGCTGGAGCTGGGGTTCCCGAGGGGGCTCGGTGTCCGGATCAACCGGAGCACCTTCCTCACCTCGTTCGATTCGCAGGAGCTGGTGCGGCGGGGGGAGGCGTATTATTCCGAGAACTGGGATCAGGCCGAGCACCGGGTGACGCTTTCGGTGGAGGCCGCCTTCGGAAGCATCAAGGTCCACTGGTTCGATGGTGAATCTTTCCGGCCCTGAGGCCGTATTTCCTTCTGAGGCGCGCGCGCTCGTCCGCGCGCCCCCGATCGCGGGATCCCGGCCCTTCGCGGCCGACGCCCGACCGATCGGTTTCTGCCCGATGACCGAATTTCACGAGGAGCTTTGCTCCAGGAGGCTGACATGATCGCCACACTTCTCACGCTTTTCGCCGTCGGGCTGCTCTCGATCGTCGCGCTCGGCATCATCTTCTCCATCGTCGGCGCGGTGTTCTCGCTCACGCTCGGCGTCGCGTCCGTGCTACTCTTCAAGGTCGCGCCGCTCGTGCTGATCGGGTGGGTCGTGCTCAAGCTGATCAACCGCAACCGCCCCGCGGGGCAGCTGTCCGCGGCGGACCGCCAGTGGCTCGAGAGTGACTGAC
>JBBDIW010000077.1:4315-12610 GCA_040880165.1 Gemmatimonadota bacterium
CGCCCCGCGGGGCAGCTGTCCGCGGCGGACCGCCAGTGGCTCGAGAGTGACTGACATTCCTGCCGTTCTCGAGACGTGGCCGGGCATCACTCGAGACCCGGCATGGCAGAGAGGGTCTCCCCCGGAAACGGAGGAGACCCTCTCCTGTCGTGCGGCACGCTCGTTTCGTGCGGCAGAAGTCAGCGGACCGCGGCGCCCTCGACAGCCCGCGCCCGCCGGGTCAGGCGAGCCCGGCCCTCACGTTTCCGCGCACGTCTTCCATGATCTGCGATGCGAGGGCGCCGAGCGCCTGGCCCGCCGGGGAATCCGGCGCCGACAGCACCGTCGGACGTCCTTCGTCCCCCGCACCCCGAACGGCGGGGTCGAGGGGAATGGTCCCCAGGAGCGGAACGCCCATCTGCTCGGCGAGCGTTGCGCCGCCGCCGCTGCCGAACATGTCGATGGGCTCGTCGCAGTGCGGGCAGACAAAGCCGCTCATGTTCTCGACGATGCCGAGAACCCGCGTGTTCACCCGCTCGAACATCTTGATTCCCCGCCGGACGTCGCCGGTGGACATCCCCTGCGGCGTCGTCACCATGACCGCGCCGTCCAGGTCGATCGTCTGGACCAGGGAGAGCTGCGCGTCACCGGTGCCGGGCGGCATGTCCACGATCATGACGTCGAGCGGGCCCCACGCCACCTGCTCCATGAACTGCTTCAGGATGCCGGCGATCAGCGGCCCCCGCATGATCGCGGGCTGCTCCTCGTCCAGCAGGAACCCGAGGCTCATCAGCCGGACGCCATGGGCCTCGAGCGGCTCGATCATTTCGTGGCCCTTCGCCCCCGTGACGTCCGGGCGCCGGCGCTCGCCGAACATCCGGGGAATGTTCGGGCCGTAAATGTCCGCGTCGAGCAGCCCGACCTTCAGGCCTTCGCGCGCCAGGGCGGCCGCGATGTTCGTTGCCACCATCGACTTTCCGACCCCGCCCTTTCCGGAACTGACGGCGATGACGTGGTCCACGCTCGCGAGCAGGCCGGGCTTTGGCGTGGGTGCCGGAACCGAGCCCGGCTGCAGCCCGCCCTTCTTCGGGGGTGCGCCACCTGCGCCGGCCGCGCCGCCGGATCCGCCTGACGGAGGGGCCGTCCGCGGGAGCTGCACGTTGACCTTGACCGCGGAGATTCCCTCCACCGCCTCGGCAGCGGCGCGGGCTTCGCGAACCAGGGTGCCGGGGTCCTCCGGTTTCAGGAAGAACGAGAAGGAGACCTTTCCGTCTTCGGACACGTCCAGGTTCTGCACGTGACCGCTGGCCACGATGTCCTGGTCCGAGGCAGGATGAGGAATACGCGAAAGCGCCGCCATCACGGAGCGCTTCAAAGCGGCGGTTGTCATAGGCAGCGATGTGGGGAAAGCAGGAGGAGAGAGGCGGCAGACACTACAGCGCGTTGACCTCGGTGACACCGGGCACGCTGCTCTTGATGCGCTTCTCGATGCCCTCCTTCAGAGTGAGCATCGAGATGGGACAGGATTCACAGGCGCCCAGAAGGCGGAGCTGGACGATGCCGTCGGTCTCGTCGAAGTCGAGAAACTCGACATCGCCGCCGTCCGCCTGGAGTGCCGGGCGGATGGCGTGCAGCACTTCCTCGATTCTGTCCCTCTTCGACATTCTGACTGCTCCTCATGGGGTGGTGAGAACCTCGTACCCCTGATGCCGCGAAAGTTACCGTCGCGACGCCATCGAGGTCAACCGGAACTGGCCAAAAAACCGCCCCCGGGCGACATTTGAAGGTGACCCGGGCCACGGTACGCTGCGGGCCCGGTCATCGTCGCGAAACACCCGACTCGAGAACGACAACGCCAGGGTCCCGTCATGATCAATGGAATTCTCACCGTCCCGTCCGCCGACAATGAGCCCGTCCTTCCCTTTGCGCCGGGCGATCCCGAGCGGGAAGAGCTGAAGGCGAAGCTCGCCGAGCTTTCGGGGAGCGAGATCGAGATTCCGCTCATCATCGGCGGAAAGGAGGTGAGAACGGGGAAGACGGTGCAGGCCGTCATGCCGCACGACCACGGGCATGTCCTCGCGACCTGGCACCAGGCGGGACGAAAGGAGGTCACGGCCGCCATCGACGCCGCGCTGGCGGCGCACGAGGAGTGGGCGGCATTTCCGTGGCAGGAGCGCGTGGGCGTATTCCTCCGGGCGGCCGAGCTGCTCGCCACCACCTGGCGCTCGACCATCAACGCCTCGACGATGCTGGCGCAGAGCAAGACGTGCCACCAGGCCGAGATCGACGCCGCGTGCGAGCTCATCGACTTCCTCCGCTTCAACGCGGAGTTCGCCGAGCGGCTCTACGAAGACCAGCCGATCTCGGGCGAAGGCGTCTGGAACGCGACGGACTACCGTCCCCTTGAAGGCTTCGTCTACGCCATCTCCCCCTTCAACTTCACCTCCATCGCGCTGAACCTGGCCGCCGCCCCGGCCCTCATGGGCAACACGGCGATCTGGAAGCCGTCCAACAGCGCGGTGTACAGCAACTATTTCCTCCAGAAGCTGATGGAGGAGGCCGGGATGCCCCCGGGCGTCATCAACTTCATTCCGGGAGATCCCGTGGAGATCTCGGACGTCGCGCTCAACCACCCGGACCTCGCGGGGATCCACTTCACCGGCTCCACCACCGTTTTCCGGTCGCTCTGGAAGTCCGTGGGCGAGCGGCTGGACAGCTACCGGACGTACCCGCGGCTGGTCGGCGAGACGGGTGGAAAGGACTTCATCGTCGCGCACTCCAGCGCCGATCCGGATGCCCTGCGCACCGCGATCGTGCGGGGCAGCTTCGAGTACCAGGGCCAGAAGTGCAGCGCCGTCTCCCGCGTCTACATTCCCGAGAGCCTCTGGGAGCAGATGGGCGACGACCTCGTCGCCGAGACGGAGGCGATCGCGATGGGCGATCCCGCGGACTTCGGGAACTTCTTGGGGGCCGTGATCCACAGGGAAGCGTACGACAAGATCATGCGCTACATCGACGGAGCGAAGTCCTCGAACGACGCCGAGGTGATCGCGGGGGGCGAGGGGGACGACAGCACGGGCTACTTCATCCGGCCCACGATCATCCGCGCGAAGCGTCCGGATTACGTGACGATGTGCGAGGAGATCTTCGGGCCCGTGGTGAGCGTCTACGTTTACCCCGACGCCGAGTGGGAAGAGGCGCTCACCCTGGTGGACGAGACGTCGCCCTACGGGCTGACGGGAGCCGTGTTCGCGAGAAACCGGACCGTGGTCCAGGGCGCGCTCTCGAAGCTGCGCTTCGCCGCCGGGAACTTCTACGTCAACGACAAGCCCACCGGGGCGGTCGTTGGACAGCAGCCGTTCGGCGGAAGCCGCGCCAGCGGAACGAACGACAAGGCGGGCTCGATTCTCAACCTTACCCGCTGGGTCTCCGCGCGCAGCATCAAGGAGACGTTCGTGCCGGCGACGGACTACCGGTATCCCTTCATGGACGGGGAGTAGCGCCGTGCGCGGACGGCTTCGATCATATCGGGTCCAGCTCCAGACCCTGGCAGGTGTGGATGCACCCGATTCCGTTCATCGACGCTCACCGATTCTCATCGACTCGGGCGCACGATCCGGAGGCCGCGGAGCACCTCATCCGGGGGGCCGCCTCAGATTTTCACGCATGATCTCGGCAACGGCGCGCTCCCCGGAGTGGGGCGACGCCTCGAGCCCGCGCACTACGCCCTCCTGGTCCGCGCGCGAGCGATTCTGATTGAACTTCATCTTGCCCTCGATGCGATGGATCGGGATCTCGAACCCGACGATCGCCCCGAGCCCGCGCTCGATGACCTCGGCCGCCACCTCCGGATTCCACGGCTGCTCCCGGCCTCGCTCGTACTGGTCCACCAGCTCGAGCACGTGGCGGCGGAGACGCTCCGGATCATCGAAGACTCCCGGAAACCCCCGGACGTGAACCGCCTGGTAGTTCCAGGTCGGGACCTCGGCAGGGCTGACGTACCAGGAGGGTGAGATGTAGGTGTGGGGCCCCAGGAAGGTTACGAGCACTTCCGCGTCGGATCGCAGTGCCTTCCAATGGGGGTTCACCCGCGCCATGTGCGCCACGAGCGTTCCCCGCTCGCCCCGGTCGGCGTGGAGAACGAAGGGGAGGTGCGTGGCGCGGGAAGCGTCGCCACCCGTCGCACCGCCGGTGGCACTGCCGGGCGAGAAGAGCGTGCCGAAGCTCTCCTGCCGGATCATGTCGTGCAGTGTTGCGAGATCGTCCTCGCGGAAACTTCGGGGAAGGTACATCGGCGACTCCGCAGTCTGGTTCAGGATTGGGGAACCCGCCACCGGAGCGGAGGCCGCAACCCGGAAGGCGATCGATGAACGACGCGCCCCTTAAGCTCGACCTCTTCCAGAGGATCGGCGTCCGGCACCCGATCATTCAGGCGCCGATGGGAGGCGGCCCCACCACGCCCGACCTGGTGGCGGCCGTGGCGGAGGCGGGCGCGCTGGGGTCGATCGCGGGCGGCTACCTTGAGCCGGATCAGCTCCGGGACTTCATCGGTGAGGTGCAGCGCCGGACGGACCTCCCCATTGCGGTGAACCTGTTCGCGGGCGACGCGGCGCGTGACGGTGTGTCGGTCGGCGCGGGCGAGGGCGCGGATCCCGACGCAGACCCGGTCCCGACCCGATCCATCCCACCCGGGCTGCTCGACCTCCTCGCCCGCTGGCACCATGCCCTCGGGCTTCCTCCTCCGGAGGTCCCGACTCCTGGCCCCGACCACTTCCTCGACAAGATCGAGGTGATTCTCGGCTCCGGGGTGCGCGCGTTCAGCTTCACCTTCGGGATCCCGGGCGCGGACGTCCTTCGCGAGCTCCGCCGGCAGGGGGTCGTGACGATGGGTACCTGCACCACCGTCGAGGAGGCACGGCTCCTGGAGCGCGCGCGGGTGGACGCCGTGGTGGCGCAGGGGAGCGAGGCGGGAGCCCATCGAGGGACGTTTGCCGCCCGACCCGAGAGCGCCCTGATCGGCACGATCGCGCTCGTCCCGCAGGTGGCGGACGCGGTGCGCGTGCCGGTCATCGCCTCGGGAGGGATCATGGACGGCCGGGGAATCGCCGCCGCGCGCATCCTGGGCGCCGGGGGTGTCCAGATGGGCACCGCTTTCCTGCTGACTCCGGAGTCGGGGGTTCCGGAGGCCTGGGGCAGGAAGCTGCGCACCGCGCAGGAGGACGAGACGGTCGTGACCCGCGCCTTCTCCGGAAAGCCTGCGCGCGGAATCCGGAACGCGTTCATCGAAGAGGTGGAGGCGAGCGGCGCGACGATCCCGCCCTACCCGCTCCAGAACGACCTGACCCGCGGGATGCGGCGCGCGGCGGCAGATCAGGCCCGCCCGGACGCGCTCTCGCTCTGGGCGGGACAGGGGGTGAGGATGGCGCGGGAGCTCCCGGCCGGGGAGCTGGTGAGGCGGCTGGTGGAGGAAGCGGCGGCGGCGCTTGGAGCCGTCCCGCAGCCGTAGGCGGCACCGCGATTTCGCCCGAGGGCATGAAATTCGCCCCGCCACGCGTCCGTCGTGGAGATCCTGCCCTGCAAGGAGCGGGAGGAGAACCACGGTGCGCGCTGCGGCGGGGTTTCGGGGGCGACGCTCGGCTCGAACCCGCGCATCACGCTCGGTCGCCGGATTTCGCCCTCTTCTCTCGCACCACTTTCCGGATTCTCTCATCCAGCGGCTCATCCGCGGGCCCGACGACCTCCCGGAGCACCTGGTTGATCAGCGTCTGGTACTGAGCTCGTGGAAGCCTCCACGCGGGAGCCGGTTTCCGCGCCGGAGCCGGCCGCAAGGCCCCGCTCGAAGTCGCGCTTCAGGTCGTCGGCGTCCTCGATGCCCAGCGAAAGGCGGACGAAGCCGTCGGGGATGCCCAGCGCCTCCCGCTCGCCGGTGCTCTGGGCGACGTGCGAGGTGTAGCGGGGCTGGGAGACGAGGGTCTCGACGCCACCCAGGCTGGGAGCCACCCGCGCAAGCTCGAGCGCTCCGCAGAAGGCGTCCGCGGCCGCGCCGTCGCGGAGGACGACGCCGACCATCCCGCCGTAGCCGTCCAGCAGCTCGGTCGCGAGCGCGTGGTCGGGGTGATCGGGGAGTCCCGGATACACGACCGCCGCAACCTCGGGCCGCTCGGCGAACCAGCGGGCCAGCTCCATCCCGTTCCGGTTGTGACGCTCCATGCGCACGGAGAGCGTGCGAATGCCGCGGTCCAGAAGCCACGCCGCGTGGGGATCGATCGCGGCGCCATAGAGCTTGAGCATGCCCCGGATGCGCTCGATCAGCGCCGACGATCCGGAGACGACACCGGCGATGAGATCGGAGTGCCCCCCCAGGTACTTGGTCGCGCTGTGGATGACGGCGTCGATGCCCCACTCCGCGCCTCGGAAGTTGACGGGCGAGGCGAAGGTGACGTCCGCCACCAGCGCGATTTCGCGTGCCCGCGACAGGACGGCGGGGAGCCTGGGGTCAAAGACCCGGAGCGTGGGGTTCGTGGGCAGCTCCAGGTAGAGCACGCGCGTGTTCGGTCGGATCGCCGCGGTCCAGGCGTCCGAGGAGAGCGGGTCCACGAAGGTCGTCTCCACGCCCCTTCGGGGAAGCTCTGTCTCCAGGAGCACTTTCGTGGCGCCGTAGAGGAAGCGCGACGCGACGACGTGATCGCCCGCCTCCGCGAGGGCCAGGATCGTGGCTGCGATCGCGCCCATCCCGCTCCCGAACGGCAGCGACGCCTCGGTGCCTTCCAGCGCCGCCACCTTGCGACCGAGCGCAAGCTGGGTCGGATTGTTTCCGTAGCGGGTGTAGAGAAGCTCCGTGTCACCGACCCCGCCGCCGAAGAAGGTCGCGCTCTGCACGATGGGGGGGACGACCGGCGCGCCCCGCACCGCCGGCTCCGCGCCTCCATGTACGCCCGTCGTAGACAGGCCTGTCCGCGTCGAATCACTGCCCACCTTTCATCCTCCCTTTTTCGTGCTGAGGTCGGTCTCCGTCCTCGGTGCCAGGTGCGTCCGCGGCAGGGGTCTCCGCTACCGTGCCGACCGCCTCCGAACCGTCAGCTGCCGCCGATCAGGGTACTGAGCGCGTGGAAGTCGTCGCGTCGGGGGTCCCGCAGCACGAGGCGCCGATCCGCCAGCCTCTCGAGCGCGAGACGGTCCTCCCGCTCGGGCACGACGTCGTCCAGCTCCGGCTCCAGGACGCGGCCGCGTCGCTCGATGCGCTCCCACACCTCCGCCTCCCGCTCCAGCCTCGCCCCCAGCAGCCCGAAGCGTCCTCCCCCGGTCTCGGCGACCGCCGTCAGCGCGTGGCGCTCCAGCACCTCCTGGATGGGCTCCCGGTGAAACTCCCCCACGCCTCGAAAGACGAAGAAGGCCTCCCGAGGGCGGTCCGCGTCCAGGTAGCGCAGGAGGAGCTTCGCCACGACCTCGTCCGCGCAGGAAAAATCGAGCACCGTCACTTCCGACAGGTCGATGAGCGAGAGCGTCGTGCCGGAAAGCTCCACCAGCTGGCTCTCGATGGCGAGCCGCACCGCGCGTCCGGTCGGCCGGGTGACGAGGTGGGAATAGAGCGACGCGACGTTCCGCTCCACCAGGAGGCTCACGTCGATCTGGAAGGCGTCGATCCGGAGGCCGTCGTCGGCCCCTCCGTTCGTGCGGTCACCCATCATCGGAACTCGGGACTGGCATCTGGAATCCGTGCAGGAAGTACGATGTTGATCTGGGAGCCGGGAAAGAACGTGAGGTTCCCGGCCAGGGGAGGCGTGTCGTCCCACGACGGCACGTCCGCGATCCGGGCCGTTCCGCTCCGGATCGATATCATACCCTCCCAGCGCTGAACCTGCTTGCGGATCTGCTGAATCCCCTGCCCCCGGCCCGAGTCCGGAAAGCGCGTAACCCCATGGATGAACGCGGCCTCCAGCGCCGTCTCGTCCGCCCACCGGTTTCCGAAGCGGGCGGCGTGCTCCGTCGCCAGGGACTGGCGGAAGCCCCGGCCGAGGTCCGCGACCGCGATGACGAGCACGTGGCGCCCCAGACGCTGGGCATAGTTGTACGCCTGGGCGGTCACCCACCCGGGCGCCTCCGCGTGCTCGATGATGTTCTGGCAGACCTCGGAAAGGATGACGCTGAAGCGCACCACGGCCGAAGGAGGATAGTGGAGCGTGCGCGACAGGATCGCCCCTGCACGGCTCTGCACGCGGTCCACGACCGCGTGGATGTCGCTGTTCGTCATGATCGGCGTAATCTCGAGCAGGACGTCCGACTGCCCGCCGGCGCGGCTCGGGGCGCGCCCGTCGA
>JBBDIW010000077.1:12710-18395 GCA_040880165.1 Gemmatimonadota bacterium
ATCTCGAGCAGGACGTCCGACTGCCCGCCGGCGCGGCTCGGGGCGCGCCCGTCGATCGTGAAGATGCCGGACGCTTCACGGAAGAAGCCCATGCGGGCCAGATACCCCAGGACGTCGTCGCTCTCCGGCAGCTGCAGGTGGGGCGGCGACCCGCTCCGGTCCCGGGCGACGGTGCCCGCCGCGAGCAGGCCGATCATGCCCTGGGGATCGACCCAGCGAAGGCGCCGCGCGTCGAACAGGGCCTTGCCGTCCGCCGCCTTCTCCACCGCGTCGAAGAGCCGGTCGACGGAGCGGTGGTCGAGCGATGGCGGGACGTCGACGACGTTCAAGCGCCTTCCGATTCCGACATGAGTTGCCCCTTCAGATGGTAGCGAAGTCCCCGCGCGCCGCGGTGCCCGACGTTCCGCGCGGCCATCGCGTTCGCGGTGGCCATGGCTTCCTCGAGGCCGTCGCCCGCGAGGAGCCGTGCGAAGAAGGTAGCGCCCCAGACGTCGCCGCACCCGGTCGGGTCGCCGTCCACTTCCCCGGACGCGTCCGCGACGCTGCCGCTCCGGGTCTGTCCGGGCGTCGCGAGGCGGTCGCGGACGGCGGGCCATAGCGCCGGGTCCGGCACGAAGCCGGGGCCGGCGACGTAGGCGGCGCCGCGGGGACCCAGGGTCACCGCGATCAGCTTGAGGTCCGGCCCCACGGACTCCGCGGCGAGCAGCCACGCGTCCCCGCGGGCCCGTCCCAGGAGCTCGAACTCCTCCTCGTTCATCTGCACCGCGTCGAACGATCGCAGCCACTCGCTCCACGAGGGAAGCGGACGCGGCACCCGGTCCCCGTACTTCCCGATTCCGAGAAAGAGCGAGTGGAGGTCCGCGTAGGTGGGCCCGCGGAAGCCGGCGTGGAGCCCCTGCGCCGCGGGAAGCTCGAGTTCGTATCCCGAGATGAAGTTGACGTAGAGCGCATCGCACTGCCGGACGACGGGCGCCAGCTCGGTCCAGATCCAGGGCCCGACCCCGCCCGTCAGCCGCTCGCAGCGGCGGTGCCGATCCTCGTAGCGCAGCTCCACGCGGTTGTTCGGCTCCGGCACCACGCGGACGCCGATGTCGGTCCGCACCCGGGGGAGCGCGGCGAGGAAGTCGAGCGCCTCGTCGGCGAGGTCGGCGCCCAGCTTCACGATGGGCACGATCTCCCACGCCTCCGGCAACGACGCGCAGAGCGCCTCCATCGCGTACCCGATCCCGCCCCACTCCTCCAGCGGCTCGCGCACGCCGTCCCGGTCGTGGATCGTGTCCCACACCATCGTGCCCACCACGCCCAGGCGGCGCGGGCGATCCGCGGCGGAGTCGCGCGGGGAGGCGTCTGGAAGATCGTGCGACACGGACTTCAGACGGAGCCGAAAGTCACGTTCCGGAAGACGCCGGCCGCGCCGATCACGCCCGCGGTGTCCGGCAGATCCGCCGCGACGATCCGGCACGACTCGACCCCGGTCCGGAAGGCCCGGCGGCGCACCTCCGCGCGCAGCGGAACGAAGAGGTGATCCCCCGCCCGCGTGACACCGCCCGCGAAGACGATCGCCCCGGGGTTCAGGACGTTGATGATGTTCGCCATCCCCGCGCCGAGGATCTTGGCGGTCTCCGTCATCACCTCGGTGGCCCACGGGTCACCGTGCGTCACGGCCTCGTAGACCGTCGCGGCCGTGATGCGCTCGAGCTCGCCGTCCACGAGCTCCGTGAGCAGCGTCTCGACACCTGCGTCGATCCCCTCCACCGCGCGCGCCGCGATGTTCGGCCCCGAGGCGTACGCCTCGAGGCAGCCGTAATTCCCGCAGCGGCACTTCCGCCCCGAGAAGTTGATCGACATGTGACCGATCTCGCCGGCCACGTCCGCCGCCCCGTGGTAGATCTCTCCCGCGAGCACGATGCCTCCGCCGATGCCGGTGCCGAGGGTGATGCCGACCAGGTGCTCCACGTCGCGTACCGCGCCCTGCCACCACTCGCCGTACGTCGCGCAGTTGGCGTCGTTGTCGAGCGTGGCCGGAAGCCCCACGCCGTCCGCGATGAGGTCACGGACGGGGAAGTCCCTCCACCCCAGGTTGGGCGTGGTCACCACCCGTCCCGTCGCCCGGTTGAGCGGGCCCGGGCAGCCGATGCCGACTCCCGCTACCGTCTCGCGCCCCTCCCCCTCCTCCTCGAGCACCTGGGCGATCGCGTCCTCGATCATCGCGATCAGCGACTGCACGACCGCCATGCCGCCCCGCGCGGGTCGGGTCTCCTCCACCCGGAGCGCGCGCGGAAGCCCGCCGTCGATGGGCACCATTCCCACGGACGAGTTCGTCCCGCCGATGTCCACGCCGACGATCCAGCGCCGTCCCTCCCGCCGCGCGCTCATCGCGACTTCCCCGGCGCTGCGGCGCCGCGCGGCACGATCATGCTCACTCCCCCAGGGACAGGACCGCGAGGAAAGCTTCCTGCGGAATCTCCACGCTCCCCACCTGCTTCATCCGCTTCTTCCCCTCCTTCTGCTTCTCGAGGAGCTTCCGCTTGCGCGTGATGTCGCCCCCGTAGCACTTCGCCGTCACATTCTTCCGCACCGCCTTCACGGACTCGCGGGCGACGATACGCGTCCCGATGGTCGCCTGGAGCGCGACCTCGAACTGCTGGCGCGGAATGAGCTCCCGCAGCCGCTTGATGAGAGCCCGGCCGTACTCCTCCGCCTTGCTCCGATGCAGGATGACGCTGAACGCGTCCACCGGGTCTCCGTTGACGAGGATGTCGAGCCGCACGAGCTCGGCCTCCCGGTATTCCAGGAAGTCGTAGTCGAAGGCCGCGTATCCGCGCGTGCTGCTCTTCAGCCGGTCGTAGAAGTCGAGCACGATTTCGGCCAGCGGGAGCTCGTACTCCAGCTCGACACGCTGCGGATCCGGATATTTCATCCCCCGAAAGACGCCGCGTCGGTCGTGGCAGAGTTTCTGGATGTTGCCGATGTACTCGGAGGGACAGAGGATGCGCGCCAGGACGATGGGCTCGGAAATGGCGTCGATCCGTCCCCGGTCCGGAAGCTTCACGGGCGTCTCTACCGAAACCTCGGTCCCGTCCGTCAGCAGCACGTGGTACTCCACGTTCGGAACCGTAGTGATGAGATCCACCCCGAACTCGCGGTCCATCCGCTCCTGGATGATCTCCATGTGGAGCAGCCCGAGGAAGCCGCAGCGGAAGCCGAAGCCGAGCGCGGCCGAGCTCTCCGGCTCGAAGTGGAGGCTGGCGTCGTTCAGGCGGAGCCGGTCGAGCGCTTCGCGCAGCTCCTCGTACTGGTCCGCGTCCGTGGGGTACAGGCCCGCGAAGACCATCGGGCGGACCTCCTGGTAGCCGGCCAGGAGCTCCGGCGCCAGGTTGTCCGCGTCCAGGATCGTGTCTCCCACCCTGGTGTGCGCCACCTCCTTGATGGCCGCGACGAGGTAGCCCACCTCCCCTGGCCCGAGCGCCTTCTTCGGCACCCGCTCCAGCCGCTTGTAGCCGACCTCGGTCACCTCGTACTCGTCGTCGCGGGCGCCGAAGGTCACGGTCATCCCCGGCCGGATCGTGCCGTCCACCACCCGGATGCTCGGCACGGCCCCCAGGTACTTGTCGTAGTAGGAATCGAAGATGAGGGCGCGCAGCGGTGCCTCCGCGTTCCCCGACGGTGGAGGAACCCGCTCGACGATCGCCTCGAGAATCGCGTCCACCCCGATCCCCTCCTTCGCGCTCGCGAGAAGAATCGTCTCCGGCTCCACCCCGAGCAGATCCGCGACCTCGTCCCTGCGGCGCTCCGGCTCCGCACCAGGAAGATCGATCTTGTTGATCACCGGGATGATCTCCAGGTCCGCGTCGAGCGCGAGAAAGAGGTTCGAGAGCGTCTGGGCCTGCACGCCCTGGCTCGCGTCCACGATGAGGAGCGCGCCCTCGCACGCCGCGAGCGACCGGGAAACCTCGTATGTGAAGTCGACGTGTCCGGGCGTATCGATCAGGTTGAACTCGTACTTCGCGCCGTCGGAGGCCGTGTAGTCCATGTGGACGGCGTGGAGCTTGATCGTGATGCCCCGCTCCCGCTCGAGCTCGTTCGAGTCCAGAACCTGATCCCGCATGGCTCGCTGGTCGAGCGTTCCCGTGGCTTCCAGAAGTCGATCCGCGAGCGTGGACTTCCCGTGGTCGATGTGCGCGACAATACAGAAGTTCCGGATGTGTGCTATGTCCACGAGTTGCTCTTTTCAGGCGTAAGTAAAGGACTTTGAGTATAACCGGCGTCGATGCCCGCATCAATCAGACAAGGGGCCGGATCGCTCGGCGTGACCGGCTGCTCCTGCTGGCCGGATCGCCCCATGGAGGCTAGCTTGTCCGTCGCTCCGAGAGTCGGCGCGACGGATTCCCTGCGGAACCGGCGTGCCGCCCCGCTTCCCGCGTCGAGACTTCGGCGCGCCTCCCCGCTGGAATTCCCGGGGTGACGTGTATCGAGCATTCTCGATGCCGTGGCGGAAACGAGAAAAACATCGACAAGGATATCATGATGCGGACCACGACGGTTTGCGGTGCCCTGCTCGCCCTCCTTCTCATTCCCGCGGACGGCCGCGCGCAGAGCATCGAGAGTGAGCTCGAAGCTCTGGCGCAGGACAACGCGCAGCTCTACCTCCACCCCCTCGCGACCGGTTTCGGCACCGCGCTCGGCACCGGCTTCGCCCAGACCGCCCGCACGCACAACCGGTTCGGGTTCGACCTCGGCGTCCGGATCATGGGGGCCATCGTTCCGGACGCGGATCGCACCTTCCTTCCGATCCTTCCGGCGAACGTCACGTACGACGGTATCGACTACGGCGCGCCATACGAAGCCCTCGGCAGCGGCCGCACGCCCACCGCGGCGGGAGACGGAAGCGGCGTCGTCCTCGTGCCCCGCGGATCCTTCCGCGGCGCGATCGAGAACGCGGGAGAAAACCCGGACGACTACAACGTCCAGTTTCCGGAAGGGTTCGACATTCCCGCCGTGCCGTTCGCGCTGATCCAGGGAAGCCTGGGCGTCGGCTTCGGCACCGACGTGATCATCCGCATGATCCCGGCATACGAGGTCAGCGCCGACGTAGGGGAGATCAGCGCCTTCGGCTTTGGCTTCAAGCACTCCATCGACCAGTGGCTCCCTGTGCTTCCCGTGGAGCTGGCAGGGGTCGTCGGCTGGCAGAGCTTCGCGGTCGGGGAGTATCTCGACGCGAACTCGAAGACGTTGTCGCTCATCGCGAGCAAGGGGATGGGTCCGTTCAGGGCCTTCGCCAGCGGCGGTTTCGCTTCCTCGTCGCTCGACGTCAGCTACACCGTGAGCAATCCGGAAGCGAACCCGGGGCTTCCCGCGGACGGCACGACGTACGGCTTCACCTACCGCTCCACCAGCAGCACCCGGGGATCGGTCGGCGTCGGGATGAAGCTGCTCCTCCTGGACGTGTCGGCGGAGTACGCGCTCGGAGCCTACAACACGGCGTCCGTGAAGGTGGGCTTCAGCTTCAACTGACGAAGCTCAGGCGGCCGCCCCCCCGGGCGGACGCGAAGGCCCTGCGGCGGGCGACGGCCTCCGGTCCGGCCGCCGCGCGTCCGACCGTGCCGGCGGGGAGGCCCGCCCGCTCGCGGGCGGCGGGCGGCGCCTCCCCGCGCTTCACGAACATCCTGTCCCCCCAGAACGGCG
>JBBDIW010000078.1:0-2943 GCA_040880165.1 Gemmatimonadota bacterium
ACCGTGACCCTCGAGGAGGCGCTGCAGCGCGCGCTCGCCCTCAGCCCGACGCTCGCAGCTGGCGAGGCGCAGCTGCTGGGTGCGGAGGAGTCGCGGCGCACCGCGGTCGGCAGCTTTCTGCCGACGCTCAGCGCGAGCTCGGGCGCCTCGCTGTCCAGCGCCACGCGCTACGATCCGGTTACGCAGCAGAACGTCACCGGGAGTTCCGAGGGTTACAACGCGGGACTCAGCGTCGGCTACGAGATCTTCAACGGTGGACGCAACCGGGCGGAGCTCAACCGCGCGGGCGCGGACATGGGCGCGGCGGACGCGAATCTGGAGAACCAGCGCTTCGCCGTGACGCTCCAGACCAAGCGACTCTTCTTCCAGGCACTGAGGCAGGCGGATCTGCTCGCGGTCTCGCGGGCGCGTGTCCACACCGCCGAGGAAGGGCTGGAGCTCGTGCGGCGGCGGGTCCAGGTGGGCACGGGGACCCGTTCGGACTCGCTGCGGGCGCGGCTCGAGCTGTCCAACGCCCGGCAGGTCGCGCTGCAGGCGGAGACGGCCACCCGCGCGGCGCGCTATGCGCTCGCGCGCCAGATCGGCTTGCCGTCTCCCGTGACCCCGGTGCTTCCGGAGGATCTCTCTCCGAGCCCCCTTCCCATGAGCGAGGAGGAGATGTTCCGCGTCGCCGAGGAGCAGTCGCCGGGGGTGCGTGCGGCGCGCGCCTCGACGGCGGCCGCGGGGGCGGCGGTCACGGTGGCCCGCGCGGCCTTCTTTCCCACCCTGCGCGCATCGTCCGGATATAGCTGGTCCAACAGCCAGTTCGGCTTCGACCAGGGTCGGACGAGCTGGAACGCGGGGCTTTCGCTGAGTTATCCCATCTTCAACGGCTTCGGACGCTCGGCGAACGCACAGCGGGCCGGGAACCAGCAGCGGGTCGCTCGGCTGCAGGAAGACGACGCGCTCCTCGCGGCGCGGGAGCAGGTGGACGGCGCGCTCTTCGGACTCCGCACCGCAGAGCTCGCGATCGAGCTCGCGGAGGAGGCGCTCGGCGTGGCCGAGGAGGATTTTCGCGTCGTGCGGGAGCGCTACGAGCACTCGGTGGCGACCATCCTGGACGTGATCACGAGCCAGGTGGCGTACGACCAGGCGCAGGTGAATCTCGTGACGGCGCGCTACGACTACGTGGTGGCCCGGGCGGAGCTCGGCGCCATCCTGGGACGCGACCTGTGAGGGCCCGCGTGACGATGGACATGAAGGCAGGTGCGGAGGTCGACATGAGGAGAGCCGGCGAGGGAGAGTCTTTCAGCGAAGGACAGGGAGCCAGCGAAACACCGCCGGGCCGCGGGTCGTCCGCGCATCGGCAGCAACCCATGGAGAGGCGGAGCCGGAGCATGAACGGAATTCAGGTGGGACGGGTTCGGAGACTTCTGGCGGTCATCCTCCTCGCGGCGGCGGGAACGGCATGCGGCGAGGGGACCGCACGCGAGGCGCCAGGGCTCCAGACGTCCGGGGTCGAGCGGCAGGATCTCCGGATCACGGCGGAGGCGACGGGCCAGATGGAGCCGATCCGGAAGGTCGAGGTGAAGTCGAAGGCGTCCGGCGAGATCCTGCGGATGCACGTGGACATCGGAGACCGCGTCGAGACGGGCGCGCTCCTCGCCGAAGTCGATCCGCGGGACGTGCAGAACCACTTCAACCAGGTGACGGCGGATCACGAGGTCGCCCAGGCGCGCTTCGAGATCGCGGAGTCGCAGAAGCTGCGCTCGGAGAACCTGCTGGCGGCGGGCGTGATCACCGAACAGGAGCACGAGGGGCGGAACCTGGAGTTCGCCAACGCGCGCGCCGCGCTGGTGAAGGCTGAGACGAGCCTCGCCCTTGCCCGGCTGCAGCTTCAGGACGTGACGATCCGGGCGCCCATGGCGGGGACCGTGCTCGACCGCACGGTGGAGGCCGGCTTCGTCATCCAGTCCGCGTCGGGCAACGTCTCCGGCGGCACGACGCTCCTGACGATGGCGAGCCTCGACGAGATGCAGGTCCGTACCCTGGTCGACGAGACGGACGTGGGGCGGATCGCGGCAGGGATGGCGGCGTCGGTCAAGGTCGAGGCCTTTCCCGACCAGCGCTTCGAGGGCTTCGTGGAGAAGGTCGAGCCGCAGGCCGTCGTGCAGCAGAACGTCGTGATGTTTCCGGTCATCGTGAAGCTCGACAACCGCGCCGGGCTCCTGAAGCCCGGCATGAGCGCGGAGGTCGCGGTGCTGATCGCGGAGCGCAACGCCGTCCTCACGCTGCCCAACAACGCGATGGTGACCTTCCAGGAAATGGCGCCGGCCGCCATGGTCCTGGGGATGAACCCGGAGTCCATCCAGATGGATCGGTCCGTGTTCCAGGCGCTGAACCGTCAGCTCAGGGAAGCGACGGACGCCGCGGAGGGAGGGGCGGGCGCCGGGAGCGCGGCTGCCGGAATCGGACCGGGTGCGGGCCAGGGCGGGGAGGGGCGGCCCGACATCGCGGAGCTGCGCGCACGGGTGGCGCGCGGGGAAATCTCGCCTCAGGAGGTGCGCGCGCTGGGCGGCACGATGCGCGGCGCACAGGACGGAGCCCCGGGGGGAGGATTCCGGGGTGGAGCGGGAGCGAGAGCCGGAGGAGCGGGCGCCGTGACCACGAACGCGCCGCGGCAGGCGATCGTCTTCGTGATGAAGGACGACGGGTCGCTCGAGGCGCGGCCCATCCTCCTGGGCGTGAACGACTGGGACCGCACGGAGGTGCTGGCCGGGCTCGAAGAGGGTGAGCGGGTGGCCATCATCGGTGCGGCGCAGCTCCAGGCGAGCCAGCAGCAGTGGATCGAGCAGCTCCGCGCGCGCCAGGGCAACTCGCCCTTCGGCGGGGGGGTGCCGGGCGGAGGCATGCGACGCTGATGATGATCCGGGAGATCCTCCTCGTCGCGCTTTCGGCCATCCG
>JBBDIW010000079.1:0-17789 GCA_040880165.1 Gemmatimonadota bacterium
GCGCCGACCGTGCGATCCTGCTCGAGGGCGAGATCACGATGGACGGTCTGGCCACAGCGAAGGCGCTCGCGGCGGAGCTCGAGGGCGCAGACGCCCCCCTCGTCCTGCTCGGCGTCAAGGCGGCCGACGATGACCAGCAGCAGGTCGGGCCGATGCTCGCGACGCTGCTCGATCGTCCCTGCGCCACGGCGGTGAGCTCGTTCGAGGTCGCGGACGGCACGGTCACCGCCCGGCAGGAGGTCGAGGGTGGAACCGAGGTCGTCGAGATGGACCTCCCGGCCGTCCTGACCATCACGAAGGGCGAGTTCGAGCCGCGTTATCCGTCCCTGAAGGGGATCATGGCGGCGAAGCGGAAACCGCTCGAACAGAAGCCGGCGCAGGCAATCGAGCCTGGCCTCTCGGTCCAGACGCTGGAGCTTCCCCCCGAGCGTGCAGCGGGAAAGATCGTGGGCGAAGGACCCGACGCGGTCGCCGAGCTCGTGCGGCTCCTGCGCGAGGAAGCCAAGGTCATCTGACGAGGGTCATCCCGATCCACCGCGGTGCGTGGAAAAGGGCTCACACGAAAGGGAGATGCGGGTGGCAAAGGTTCTGGTGGTAGCGGAGCAGCGAGAGGGGAAGCTCAGGGGAGTCTCCAGCGAGGCGGTCTCCGTGGCGGCGTCGGTGGCGGCGGAGCTGGGAGGTGGCGTGGACGCCCTCGTCATCGGGGCCGCGGGACTCTCCGGCGAAGCGGGCGCGCTGGGCGCGTTCGGAGCGGACCGCATCCTGGTGGCGGAACACGAGGCGCTGGGACGGTACGGGGCCGAGGGGTACGCGTCCGTCGTGCGGTCCGTTGTCGCGGAGGGGGACTACGCCGCCGTCGTCTTCGTCGCGACCGCGCAGGGCAAGGACCTCGCGCCGCGCGTCGCCGCGGGTATCGGCGCCTCCCTCGCCGCCGACGTCACGGCACTCTCGGTGCGGGACGGAGCCCTGGAGGCGACCCGCCCGATCTACGCCGGAAAGGCCTTTGCGCGCGTGACGTGGAACGGAACACCGGCGCTCGTTTCGGTGCGGCCGAATGCCTTCCCCGCGGAAGAGCGCGCCGGCGAAGGAGCGGTTGAATCGCTCGCGCCGCAGGTGGATCCGGGCGCGTGGAAGAGCCGCCACGTGGCGCTCGAGTCCGCGGGAACCGGAACCCTGGACGTGAGCGAGGCTTCGATCGTCGTCTCGGGCGGGCGCGGAATGAAGGATCCGGAACAGTGGAGCGTGCTCGAGGGGCTGCGCGATGCGATGGGCAACGGTGCTGCGCTGGGCGCGTCCCGCGCGGTGGTGGACGCCGGATGGCGTCCGCACGGCGAGCAGGTTGGACAGACCGGAAAGACAGTCGCCCCCAGGCTCTACTTCGCGATCGGCATCTCCGGCGCGATCCAGCACCTGGCGGGCATGCGCACGTCGCAGGTCATCGTCGCCGTGAACAAGGACGCCGACGCGCCGATCTTCAAGGTCGCCGACTACGGCATCGTGGGAGACCTCTTCGAGGTCGTGCCGCGCCTCGCCGACGAGATCCGCGCGCTCCGCAGCGGGGGGTAACGGCGCCCGCCCCGGGCGCACTGCCCGCCCAGGAGCGGGCGCTTCTACCGGGGGAAGCCTCCCAGGAGGGGAACCGGGTCCACGGGGCGCCCACGACGCCAGATCTCGAAGTGGAGGTGCGGCCCCGTCACGTGCCCCGAGCTTCCGCTCAACCCGATGACCGGCCGCCCGCGAATGGATTCGCCCGTGCGGACGTGGATCTCCGAGAGGTGGGCGTAGACCGTCAGGATCTGCGAGCCGTGGTCGATCCACACGACGTTGCCGTACCCCCCCATCTCTCCCGCGAAGCGGATCTGCCCGCCGGACATCGCGCGCACCGGCGTCCCGTGCGGCGCCTGGATGTCCACCCCGCGGTGGATGCTCGGAAGCACACCCATGAAGCGCACGCCATAGGGCGAGGCCATCGGCGCCTCCACCGGCCAGCGCGGAATGCCGCAGGCTCCCGCGATGCCCAGGACGAGGAGCGCAGCGCCCCCGCAAAGCCAGCGGGCGGGGCTCCTCACCCTTCCCGCTCCGCGCTTCCCGGGGAACCCGCGGGCCAGCCCGGGCCTTCCCCGAGGAGGATGACATCCACGGCCTGACCGCTCTCGATGGCCGCGACTCCCAGGGGGATCACCGCGAGCCCATCGGCGCTTCCGATCGACGAGATGATCCCCGATCCCTGCGGGCCCGTCGGTGAGACGAGCCACTCGGGCCCCTCTCCGGCCGAGAGTCGGACGCGCAGAAAGATCTCGTGCGCCTCGCTTCCCCCCAGGCGCTCCGCCGCCCGTGCGCGAACCGTCGGGCGCTCGATCCTGCCGTGCCCCGCCATCGCGAGGAGAAAGGGGCGCACGAAGAGCTGGAAGGTCACGTAGGCCGACACCGGATTGCCCGGCAGGCTGAAAAGCGGGACGTCGGGGCGTTCCGCCCCGTGCACCGGAAGACGTCCGAAGCCGACGGGGCTTCCGGGGCGCAGGCGGACGCGCCAGAAGTCGAGCCTGAAGTCCATCTCGTCCAGCACCCGCTTGAAGAGGTCGGCTTCGCCCATCGACGCGCCGCCGATGGTGACGACGAGGTCGGCGTCCGCAGCGTCCTCGAGGCTCCGGCGAACGGCCGCGCGGTCATCCGGCACGATGCCCGTGCGGACGGCCTCACCCCCCGCGGCGCGGACGGCCGCGGCCAGCATGGGCCCGTTCGAGTCCACCACGGCTCCGGCGCGCAACCGGTCTTCCCCGCCGTGCCGGGCGTCCACGAGCTCGTCGCCGTTCGACAGGATCGCCACGCGGGGGCGGCGGTGCACGGCGACGCGCGCAGTGCCCAGCGCGGCGAGCACGCCGATCCGGGCGGGGGAGAGGCTGGCGCCGCGCTCGAGGACGGTCGCGCCGGGGCGGACGTCCTCCCCGCGGGGCCGGATGTTGCGCGAGCGGTCGCGGTCCGCGCGGACCACGACGCGGCCCGCGGTCTCCTCCGCGTCCGTATCTTCGACGCGTATCACGGAGTCGGCCCCTTCGGGGAGCACGCCACCCGTCATGATGCGAACGGCCTCGCCCGCGCCAACAGGGACCTCCGGAAGTCGGCCGGGGCGAACCGCGTCCACGACCCGCAGCTCGACCGGGTGTTCGACGGTGGCCCCCGCGACGTCGTCGCCGCGAACGGCGTATCCATCCATCGCGCTGTTGTCCCACGGGGGGAGGAGAACGGTGCTCTTCACGTCCTCGGCGAGCGCCATCCCCGCAGCATCCTCCGGCGCTCGATGTTCGACCGGGAGGAGGTGTCTGCGTGCGTCGAGGAGGATGCGACCTTTCGCCTGCTCGAAGGTGAGCCAGCTCGCATCCCGGCGCTCGAAGCCCATGCTCAGAAGCGGATCGCCACCCCGAGGGTGAGCGATGGCGCCTGCACCCACTGCGACTGCTCCACCGGACCCAGCTCGCTCTCGAGAACGGCGTAGCCGGGGGGGGTGTTCAGTCGCCAGAGCTGAAGGAGCCACTCGGCTCGCACGTCCAGTCGGTCCGTGGGAAGCCAGCGCACGCCGGCGCCGAGCGTCGCGAGAAAGGACGCGTCGAACTCGAAGCGCTGGTCCAGGGGGAGCGCGAGGTCGGCCTCCTGGTCGCCCGCCACGTCGAAGATGCCTCCCCCTCCCAGGATCAGATGGGGGCTCAGGCGATGCCAGGTGCGGTTGCCCGCGAAGGCGAACTTGGCGCGTGCCTCCACCGACGTGAGAAGGACGTCCGCCTCACCGATCGCGCGGTTCCCCTCGGCGGCCGTGGGGTCGATGACGTCCCGGGTGGACGGCATGCCGCTGGCGACCGCCTCGAGCGAGAACGGCCCCCCCAGTTGGATGGCGTAGCGCGCGCCCATCACGATGCCGTCGCCCGGGCCGAAGCCGAAGGCCCCCCGATCCGGCCGGACCGCGCCGCCGAAGACCCCCGCCTCGTGGCGGGTGTCGATGAATCGGTACGGGGACGGGATCGTCTGTGCCGACGCGGACGCGGGAGTCAGGAGAAGGGGCGCGAGCATCATCGCCGCGAGGGCCGAGCCGGTCAGGAAGACCGATCCGACGGCACCGGGGACGAGCGAACGGGGTGAGCGCATTGGATCCGGAGGTAGTGAGAATGACTTCGTTCGGGACTTCGGCTTCGGGCTGCCCCGGAAGCTACCCAAAGCCGCTCCGAAGAAGCAAGACGATCCGGCGAGGGCTCGCCCCGCGAATCCGTGCCGTTTGACGGTCGTGCCCGCGTCCGACACATTGCTGCTGGCCCGCCGGACGGATGCGGGCCGAGACGTTTAACACCCATCTTCTCCGGTTCGTTTCAAGTCGATGATTCAAGATCCCGGATTCGAGAGGCAGGCCGCCTCGTCGCGAGACGCGCTTCAACGGCTTCTTTCCGCCTTCCTGCTCTTCGTGACCGTCCTGCCCGCGGCGCTTCAGGCACAGACCGCGACGGCGCGGGTGGAGGAGAACTTCCGGGCAGAGCCGAACGGCGTTCTCCTCGGGCAGGTCCTCCCCGGAACGGAACTGCGCTCGCCGCGCGTGGAGGGCCAGTGGATGTCCGTGACCCTCGAAGGGTGGATGTGGACACAGTCGCTGCAGGCCCGTCCGGAGGGGGGCGTCGTGGTTTCCACGCCCGAAGGCGAGAACCTGCGTGACGCGCCATCGGGGCGCGTCGCCGCACGCCTGGGGCGGGGCACCGAGCTGGAGGAGCTGGAGCGCGTGCCCGGATGGATCCGGGTGCGGCGTTCCGGGTGGATCTGGGCGCCGTCCATGACGATCGCCGAGTCTTCCGTCTCGTCGCGCGTCGCGACCGCGAATGTCGCGGCACCGGCTCCTCCCTCTGGTGCGGCGACCTCTTCGCGCTGGCTGCGCGCCGGCGAGCGGGGAGCGGCCATCCTGAGCACGCCCGACGGGGACACCCTCGCCACGAGCGTCGACGGCGCCGAGCTGCGCCTCCTGTCGCGCGAGGGGAACTGGGGGCGCGTGCAGATGGAGGGATGGGTCTGGCTTCCGCACATGGCGACGGACGAGGCATCGGACGGAGCCGTGGCGTCGGGGCTGACAGCGGCGGAGCTCACGCGCGACCCCGAGCGCTACCGATCCCGGCTCGTCGAGCTCGATCTCCAGTTCATCTCCCTGGAGCGGGCGGAGAAGGTCAGGACCGACTTCCACGAAGGGGAGCCCTTCCTGCTCACCCGGGGTGCCGGCGGCGGCTTCGTCTACGTCGCCCTTCCCGCAGACCGTCTCGCCGACGTCGGCGGATTGCTGCCCCTGGAGCGGATCACGGTAATCGGCCGCGTGCGCACGGGGTCGGCGGGAATCACGGGCAGCCCCATCCTCGATCTCGTCGAGCTGCGTACCGAGCGCGATCGAGCCCGGGCACCGGAACGCTGAGACTTCGTCCCGGGGTGCGCACCGCCGGAAGCCATGGCGGTGCCGCGCCGTTGCACGTACGATGTAGCAGTAGCACCTCCAGCACGCGCGATGCTCCCTCGTTGCGACCCACACTCGAGATCCATGGTTTTCCGTCGATCGACCCGCCCGCATACCATCGCGTTCCTCCTCGTCCTCTTGCTCCTGGCGGGGTGCTCCGATCCGCTGGGTCCCGCGGGGACCTCCTACGAAATTACCGTTCTCTCCGGGGACGGTCAGCTGACAACGCCGGGCGAAGCACTGACCGAGCCCCTCACCGTGATTGTGCGACGCGTGCAGACCGGGGAGCCGGCGCCGGACGTGAACGTCCGCTGGGACGTGACGTCGGGAGAGGGCGTGGTGCTGGATCGTGCGACGACGGTGACCGACTCCACGGGGCGAGCCTCCGTCCACGCGCGGCTGGGGTCGGAGCTCGGCGCCTACGTCATCGTCGCCGACCTCGACCGACGGGTCGGCGAGCCCTCCCGGTTCGAGCTCCTCGCGGTCGAGCGACCCCGCATCGGGACGATGCCGCAAGGGGCGCTCGCCGGTGACACGATCCGCATCGAGGGCACGGGGTTCCGGCCGGACTTCCGCGACAACATCGTGCTCTTTTCCGGCATCCGGGGCGAAGTCGTGGAGGGTGGGGAAGACGCGTTGATGGTCCACGTGCCTGCCTGCTTCCCCACCCGCAGCGTGGATGTCGCGGTGTGGCTGGGCCCGTCTGTCTGGAGCGCTTCCGCCGCGCTGCAGGTTTCGGAGCAGGGGGCGGGTCTCCGGCTCGAGGCCGGCGAAGCGATCGTGATCCAGGACCCGACGGCGCTCTCCTGCCTCAAGCTGCCGGAGCACGGTTCCGCGCGCTATCTGGCCGTCCCCCATTCTGCAGCGACACAGCTGGGAACCGTCTATGCGTTCGGGATGTTCGGAGTGTCCGGAGAAGGTCCGCTCACGTTCTTCTCGGCGCCGGCCGTGGCCGCATCGCCGGAAGGATTTCTTGCGCAGGGGGAAATCGGCTCCGGTCTCCCCCAGGCGCGCTGGGACGGCGCGATCCGCCGACTGGAGAGGGAGCTCCTTCCGCTGAGGTCGTCGGAAATCGTGCGGCCGTCGGACACACCCACGCTCTCGATCTCACCGGCTCCACCGCCCTCCATCGGGGACCGCAGAGTGTTCAACGTCCTGAACCGGGAGCAGACCTTCGAGGAGGTCACGGCCGAGGTCGTACACGTCAGCGCGCGCGCAATCCTGTACCAGGACACGACCGCACCGGCCGATGGCTTCACCGATTCCGACTTCGCGGCCTTCGCCGGCGATTTCGAGGACGTCGTCTTCCCGGCGGTCACGGAGGTCTTCGGGCAGCCATCGGACATCGACGCGAACGACCGGATCATCATCCTGTTCACGTCCCAGGTGAACCGACTCACCGCGGCCGGCTCGAACGGCTTTATCGGCGGCTTCTTCTACGGGCTGGACCTCCTCCCGGACCGCACGGGGAGCAACGGGGGGGAGATCTTCTACGCCCTGGTCCCCGATCCGCAGGGTGAGCTGGGAGAGCCGCGCTCGAAGGAGCTGGTGCTGCGCTCGATCCCGGCGATTCTCGCGCACGAGTTCCAGCACATGGTACACTTCAACGAGCGCGTCCTGGTGCGGGAGGTCCCGACTACGGAGGCGCTCTGGCTCTCGGAGGGGCTCGCGCAGATGGCGGAGGACGTCGTGAGCGAGGTCTTCGAGGCGCGGGGGGAAACGCAGGTCGCGGAAGGGTACCGGCTCGGCAACATCCAGCGGGCTCGACGCTACCTGGGGGATCCCGGGGCGGTGAGCCTGATTCCCATCACCGGGGGAGGCACGCTCGAGGAGCGCGGCGCGGGCTGGCTCTTCCTGCGCTACCTGAGAGGACAGGCGAGCGGTGGCAATGCGCTCCTCCGGGCGCTCACCCAGACCCGCCGTACCGGCGTCTCGAACGTGCTGGCCGAGACGGGCCGGAACTGGGAAGAGCTGCTGTCGTCGTGGAGCGCGGCGCTCCATCTGGACGGGCTGGGCCTTCCCGTGGATCCCCGCTTCGCGTTCGCGGACATCGATCTCCGCGAAACGCTGACACAGGGAGGAAACTACCCTCTCTCCCCGCTCGAGCTGGGCCCGGAGGATTTCTGGGCGAGCCGTTCGCTGAGACCTTCGTCGCCCGCTTTCTACATCATCCGGCCCGGCACGGGCGGGACGGCCCTCACGATCGCGGGTCCGTCCGGTCTTCCCACCCCGGCCGCGCACGGGCTCCAGCTCACGCTCGTGCGCGTGCAGTAGCGCGGGACCCGCAGGCCCTCCGCGGGCGTATCATGGATGAATTCCTGATGAATCTTTCCCGCGGGGCGTCCGTAGGTAACGGTGGACGACCGAGTTCATTTTCCGCGCAGGCGACGGGTCATGCGGTGTTCTACCTGTGGTGAAAACTTCTCCGACGACTCGCCCCGCTGCCCGACGTGCGGCGCGGGGAATTCGCGCGCGCCCGCTCTCCCTGACCCGGTGCGCCGCTGCCCTCGCTGCGGACATCGCGGCGACGGCATCGCGTATTTCCGCCGTCCGGGGCACATCGCCCTGCTCGTGTTCTTCTCGCTCTTCACGTACGGCATCGGCGGGCTCATCTACTGGCTCGTCAAGCGACAGCACTCGATCTGCCCGAACTGCGGCCTCGACTGGCAGACGCTCCCCCTCACCGGGGTCGATCGCCGGCCCGAGCTGACGCGCGGTCCGGGGGGGGCGGACCCGGTGGGATCGCCTCCGGTCCGGCTCCCGCGCAACGGCATCTTCCGCCGGATTCTGGGCGTAGGCGCGACGATCGTCTCGGTGGCACTCGTGATGATCGGGGTCTTCGAGCTCGAGGTGGGGCTGATCGTCACCGGGAGCCTGACGGCCGGAGCCGGCGCGCTGACCTACTGGTGGGGATGGACCGCGCTTCAGTCGCGTCGCCAGGCCCTGCTGCACGCGCTTCAGCGCCAGGTGCTCCTTCTGGCCAGCCGGAAGGGGGGGACGCTGACGGTGACCGAGGTCGCAACGGAGCTGGACCTGTCCATTCCCATGGCGGAAAAGGTCATGATGTCGATGGATGACGGCTTTCGGATCCGCTCCGACGTCACGGACGAAGGGCTTCTCCTGTACGAGTTCCCGGAGCTTCGGCACCGGGAGGACGTGGACGCCTCCCACCGAATCGAGCCAGGAACAGGCTTCCGAGGATGACCAGCGCCCCCGTGATCTGCATGGGAGCGGGGACCTCGGACAGCCAGAGCCACGCCGCGACCAGCGCGACCACCGGGACGAGATTCGAATAGACGGAGGTGCGTGCGCTGCCGAGCCGGCCGATGCCCCGGTTCCAGAGGGAGTACGCGAGCCCCACCGCCAGCGCCCCCGCGTACAGCACGCCCGCCCAGGCCCCGCCGGACACGCCGGAGAGTCCGGCCGCGGCGAGCGAGGGCACCCCGAAGAGGACGATTCCCACCGTTCCCGCCCAGAGCGTCCAGGCTGTGACCTGGAGCGAACCGTACGTCCGGATGAGGTTTCGGGTGCCCACGGAGTAGCTGGCCCAGACCATCGAGCTGCCGACCATCAGGAGGTCGCCGCGCATCGTCCGGGCGTCGGCGGAAAAGCCTTCCCCGCCTCCGGCGATGACCAGTGCCATGCCGGCGACCGTCCCCATGGCCCCGATCCAGACGAAGGTGGAACCGCGTTCGTGCCCCAGGAGCGTCGCGAGCAGGATTGTCCAGACGGGCGTGGTCGCGAGCAGGAGTGCCGCGTTGCCCGCTCCCGTGCCGTCGATCCCGAAGATGAAGAAAAGCTGGTAGAGCGTGTTTCCGAGAAGCCCGAGCGCGACGAGCGCAGGCCAGTGGCGCCGTTCGGGAATTCTCAGCGCCCCGCGCGACCGGAGGATGAGGTACACGACGAGCGAGGCGACGGGGAAGCGGAGCGCATTGAAGGAGAGCGGGTGCAGCTCCTCCAGGGCGAACTTGATGACCGTGAAGTTCACCCCCCAGATCGTGACCAGTGCCAGGAGACCGGCGTCTGTCGTCCATTCGGCGGCACGTGGCGGGGCCGTCGAAGCCGCCGGTTCGAGCGGTTCGTCGGGGGCCGGGACGATGTGCCCGGTGATCGGGGGGATGTTCAGAGGGGTATCCGACGCCTTCATGCGGGGTCCGTCCGGGGCGGTTCAGGGGTGCAGCCCCGGCGTTTCCGAGGTCAACGAAGCTACCGCATCGGGCGTCGACTCTCTACCTTTCGTCGAAGATCGATCGGAATTCGTCCGGGAGGGTCGGATGAGGGTGATGGTGGACTCGGAGGGAGCGCGGTGGGACGTGATCGTGGGGAGGGAATCGTGGGGCTCCTTCTTCGCGATCTTCGTCCCGCGCCGGGGTGCCGCCCCGCCGCGTCAGACGCTTCTGCAGGCAGAGAGCAACGAGACCGCCACGAGGGAGCTCGAGGCTCTGGACGACGACGGTCTGATCCGACTTTTCAACGCGTCACAACCGAAAGACATCGGGGAATCATGAAAGAGTTTCAGGATGCGGACGGAAGGATCTGGGTCGCCGCGGTGCGCGGCGGCGAAGGCATGGACTACAAGGGGCGCTTTCACTTCGTCGTCCGACCGAAGGACGGCAGCGAAGAGGACGAGATCGCGCTGGAGGAGATCCGCTGGAATTCGCGCAAGACCGCCGAGCGGACGCTGGCGACGATGTCCGGCGTGGAGCTCCGTCGGCGGCTGCGATCCGCGCTCGGCCGTACCGGCGTCCCGCCGGTGCGGGCGCGATGAGCTGACTCCGGGCTCGAGCCGCTGCCGCGAGCATGCGCGGAGCCGAAGAGAAGTCGCGAGCCGGCTCTAGAAGGCCGTTGAAGAAGTACAGTGGGTCCTGCGCAGGGGTCTTGCATGGTTCAGGCCAGGAACGACGAACGTCGCGACCCGAGCTCATGGTCTGTCATGAGAATACTTTCGCGACACCTGAGCGCTCTGCGCGAAGACCAGGCATAGCAGAGCTACGGTGAGCGAGGAGAGACGACGGATCAACCATGCAACCCCCCTGCGCTCCAGGGGTTCAACGGCCTTCTAGTGGTCCGCGGTGACGGCGGGCCTGCGGTAGGTAGCGAGACGGACTCCGATCAGGTCCTCGATCCGTTTCGCCTGCGACGTGGACGGCACTTCGTTCGAGAGGATGCTGAATCCCACCCGTTCGCCGTCCGCGGTGAGCACCGTCCCCGACAGCGCGGAAACGCGATCGATCGTCCCGGTCTTCGCCCGCAGATTCCCCTGCGCAGCGGTCCGGTACATCCGCCCCAGCCCCCTCCGATCTCCTGCGGCGGGAAGGCTGGAGAGGAAGGCATCCCATTCCTTACCGCGGCTCATGTAGGCCATGGTCTCAACGAAGGCACCCGCGGACACCCGGTTGTGGCGTGACAGGCCCGAACCGTCCACGAGCACGACCGACCCCGGCTCCACCCCTACCGGCCCCTCCAGGAAGCGGACCACCGCCTCCGCGCCTCCGCGGAACGACCCCTCTCCCGTGACGAGCCGCCCGAGTGTCATCCAGATGAGCTCGGCGTAGAGGTTGTGACTCGCCCGGTTGACAACGCCCAGAAGGTCGATCAGGGGAGGCGAGTAGTGGGTGGCCAGGATCCGGACAGCTTTGCGCCCGCCCAGCCCCGGCGCCCAGAGGGCACCTCGGCGCATCAGGGAGTCATCTTCGGAGCGGACGGTGACGAGCCCGCCCATGATCGTGATGCCTTCCTCTTCGAGCACGCGTCGGAGGACGGTGCCGGCGTAGAGGGGGGGGTCGTGGACGGTCATCACCCGCCAGACGTCGGCGGAGTTCGTGCTCAGTTCCCCTTCGATGATGATCGGCTCCTCCGGCATACGGCGCGAGGCCCAGATGGGACGTCGCGGCGCGCCGGGTACGGTGCGCGCCTGGTTGACGATGGGCACGCCCGCGTCGACCGGGAGCGTGTGGACGACGGCCGGCTCCCCCGGGGCCGAGCCGGGAGTGACCCGGAGCGTCACGACATTCTCGTTGAAGGAGAGCGCGGTGACGGGGGCGGCGAACCAGTCGTTCAGGTCGCGCTGGTTCCATTCCGGCCCAAGTGAAGGTCCGTTGAAGAAGGTGCCGTCCCCGACGAGATCCCCCTCGACGGTATGGACTCCCTGCTCCACGAGGGCGCGCGCCATCTCCCGGAACACCGTGACGTCCGAATCGAAGAAGCGATCCGACAGCGCCGGGTCGCCCGTTCCGTAGAGAACGAGGTCGCCGCGAAGGACGCCGTCCTCCACCGGTGCATCGGAGAGGAGGAAGGTGGGAAAGCGGTACTCCGCCCCGAGATGATGAATGGCGGCCGCGGTGGTGAGCAGCTTCACATTCGACGCGGGGATCAGCGCTTCATCGGCGCCCCGCGCGAAGAGGGTATCCCCCTGTTCGAACGAGACCGCGAGCACCCCCCACTGCGCCCGCGGCCAGCGCGGAGCGTCCAGGATGCGCGCGACGTCGGAAACGAGCTGCGAGACTCCCGCCCCCCGGGCAGCGTCTGCCGGGACCGTCGCCTCGGCGTCTGCCGGGCCCGTCGCCCCTGCGTCCGGCGCCAGACCCCATGGGGCGCTCCATCCACGCGCTGCGCTCGCGGCACCCGCCCCGGCGGCCTCCATTGCGGGGACGCCCGCCGTCCCGTCATCCCACCGCGCGTCCTCCGACGTTCCGTGCACCACCACCCCTGCGTCGCTCGTCACGACCGGGGGAGCCTTCGCGTCCCCGGGCAGGGCGAAGGGCACGGCGAGCAGCATCAGGAGGAAGAGGATGGCAGGGAGCATCGGGTACCGGCTAGGAGCGTGTCCGAATAATGGGGCGAGCCGCGTTACGGGCACCACGGGACCAGATCCTGGGCGGGGCCCCGAAGGCATGGCATTCGCCACGACGAGGGGCCCCAACGACGGAGATGGTGGCGTGCTGCCCGTGACCCCAGGGGCGCGGGGGGGGTGCGCATTCCATAGGCCGTCTCTCCTCCTCGCCGTAGCTCTGCTACGCCTGGTCTTCGCGCTTTGCGCTCAGGTGTCGCGAAAAACCATGAGCTCGGGTCGCGACGTTCCTCGTTCCTACGATGCAACGCGCAAGACCTCCGCGCGCGGCCGCACCCCATTACTCGGACACGCTCCCAGGTGGAGGGCCGGGAGCAGCACTTCAGAGGGAGCCAAGATAAGCCCGAGTCAGCGTTCCGGGAAGCGTACGCCGATTCCCTCCAGCGGATCCTGGCCTTCCAGGGGGAGGATGACGCCGGGGTTCAGGATTCCGGCGGGGTCGAACGCGGCCTTCACCTCGTGAAAACGCTTCACCATCCGCTCGCCCCAGATCGCGGAGAGAAACGGGGCTCGTACGCGTCCGTCCCCGTGCTCACCGCTGAGCGTGCCGCCCAGGCCGGAGACGAGAGCGACCGTCTCCTCCAGGACCGCACGAACGCGGCTCCGCCAGTTCCCGAGCCGAACGTCCACGAGCGGATTCACGTGCGCGTTGCCGTCTCCGGCGTGGCCGAAGATCACGGCATCCATTCCGTGCCCGTCCAGGATCCGCCGCACACCCTCCACGTACTCCGGGAAGCGCTCCACGGGCACCACGGAATCCTCGATGAACTGCATCGAGATCAGTCCCCGCTCCGCCTGGCGGGCGACGATCGGGCTCGCGGCGTGCCGGATCTGCCAGAGGCGGTCGCGCTCGGCCGGCGTGCGCGCCACCCCGCGAGGGGAACCGAGCGAAGCCGCCACCTTCTCCAGCTCCGCGATCTTTTCCTCGACGTCCTCGTGCGGGCCGTCGACTTCGACCAGAAAGAGCGCCTCGGCGTCCCGGGTAAACGGCGCGATTCCGGCGTCGTCCACCAGGCCGGCGATCTCCATGAAGCGGCGCCCGAAAAACTCGCAGGCGCTCGCGCCCACCGTGGTCGCGCCGCGGATCAGTACCGCGATGTCGGAAGCGTTACGTGCGCGAATCGGCACGAGGGCACGCTCGGCCGGGTGCGGGAGTAGACGCAGCGTGGCGCCGGTGACCAGGGCCAGCGTGCCCTCCGACCCCACGAGAAGGTCGAGAAGCCGCCCCGATGTCAGGTACTTGTCGAGCGCGTATCCGCTGGAGTTCTTGCGGACCCGGGGCCAGTCGAAGAGAATGTCCCGTGTGGACTCCGGCCGTGACAGTGCCTCGAGCTGTTCTTCGAGCGGGGGAAGCTTCGGTGGAGCGCCGCTGCGGGATAGCGTCGCCGCAGTGCCGTCGGCGAGAACGACGTCGAGGGCCTCGACGCCGTCGCGGACCGCGCCGTATCGGAAGCTGCGAGCCCCCGCAGCGTTGTTGGCGATCATCCCGCCGATCGTGCACCAGCGGGCGCTCGAGGGAAGGGCGGGGAAGGTGAGCCCCGCCGTCTCGACGCGGGCGACGATGTCGGCCGCGATCGCGCCGGCCTGCACCCGCACGGTCCGTGCAGCGGGATCCGGTTCTTCGATGGCGCCGAGGTGGGCCGCGAGGTCGACCACGACACCGGATCCGACGTTTCCTCCGGGCATGCCGGTTCCGGCCCCGCGCGGAACCAGCGCCCGGCCTTCGTCCCGCGCCCACGAGACGAGGCGACGAACGTCCTCCGGATTGCGCGGAACGGCCAGGGATTCGGGCGGGAAGGAGAAGGGGCCGGAGGCCCGCGAGAAGGATTCGGGGACGGCGTCGCCCGAGAGGAGGAGTCCCTCGAAGTCCTTCGGCTCAGGCGCCGGCGTGCGGGACCTCTTCAAGGCTCGCGGGGTCAGATGCTCCGCACTCCGAGCAGCGGCCGGTGAGCTCGAGCCGGTAGCCGGTGACGTGAAAGCCCGCTGGCCCGGGCCTGAGCCCGGCGAGCTGCTCCTCCGGAAGGTGCCCCGGCACGTCGATCACCCGCTGGCACACGAGGCAGCGCGCATGGTGGTGCGGATCCGTTCGCCCATCGTAGCGCGCGGAGCCGTCGCCGTACGTAAGCTTGATCGCGAGACCGCACCCCACCAGCGTTTCCAGACTCTTGTAGACGGTCGCGAGCGAAATCACCGGGACTTCCGTTCGCACGGAAAGGTAGACGTCTTCCGCGGTCGGATGGGCGTCGGTCGAAGAGAGGAAGCGGAACACCGCCGCCCGCTGTTCGGTGAAGCGCTGGCCACCCGCTTCCAGTGCGGCCCGCAGTGTCAGATCGCTTGAATCGGCATGAACAGCCATGAGTCTCCCGACCGGGCTGGATGAGAAAGAGCGCAGCTGAAATTAGCGGCCGCTCGGAAGCCTTGTCAAGAACTATTCTCAATAAGGAACCAGGCAACGATGTCTGCAATTCTCACGCTGGAGCCTCTTCTGGAGGCGATCCGGGAAGGAATGGACGGCGCAGGGTGGGCGCTTTCCGGCCTCCAGAAGACCACGAGCCACCAGTTCGAGGGACGGTGGGAGGGCGAGCATACCCGGAGCGCCTATCTCTTCTTCCATCGCGACGACCTCCCGGACGGCGTCAGCATCGACGTCTTCCTGGACGAAAGCTCGAAGGGGCTGCGCGGCAACTTCGCGCTCGTGATCGACGGCCCGGACCTCGGGGAGTCGCCCGACGTCACCCGGACGCTGTCCACGCTCTCCGAGGCCGCGGGCGCCGTGCTCCCCGAAGGCTTCCGCAGTCCGATCACGCTGAGGCTCTGGCTGGAGGGGAGGGAGGCTCCCCCCGACGAAGCCGAGAGCGAGTACCGCTTCAAGCTCCACATCCCCACGGTCGCGGTGGAGGCCGGACCGTCCGCCATCGTCGCCTTGACCTCGACATTCGTGAAGGCGTTCGAGGCGCTCGTCCTGGACAGCAGGATGCAGGTGTACGTGCCGAAGGAGTGACGGCCGTCCCACCGGCAGGCGGCTTGCGTCGGAGCAGCGGACGGAACAGGATGTGTGCAGGTGGTGGAAGGCGATGAGACGGACCCAACGAAAAGGGCACGGCATGAGCGAGAGCAGCGGTCGACTCGACGATCTCCTGAGGGAAGAGCGGCACTTCCGGCCTTCGGACGCCTTCCGGGAAGCGGCGGACCTCCGGGACCCGGCCATCTACGAACGCGCGGAAGCCGATCCCGAGGCGTTCTGGGCCGAATGGGCCGGCGAGCTGCACTGGTTCAAGCCGTGGGAGCGCGTGCTGGAGTGGAATCCGCCCCACGCGAAGTGGTTCGTCGGGGGCGAGCTGAACGTTGCATACAACTGCCTGGACCGGCACGTCGCGGGGCCGCGCAGGAACAAGGCGGCCCTCATCTGGGAGGGGGAGCCCGGGGATCGCCGGACCTACACCTACTGGGACCTCTACCGGGAAGTGTGCCGCTTTGCCAACGTCCTGAAGGCGCAGGGCGTGAAACGGGGGGACCGCGTCGCGATCTACCTCCCGATGATTCCCGAAGCGGCCATCGCCATGCTCGCCTGCGCCCGCATCGGCGCGCCCCACTCGGTCGTCTTCGGCGGCTTCAGCCCCGAGTCGCTGTCGGACCGGATCAACGACGCCGAAGCCACCCTCCTGATCACCGCGGACGGAGGGTATCGGCGCGGGAAGCTCATTCCGTTGAAGGACAACGCGGATCGGGCCGTGGAACAGTGTCCGAGCATCCGCAGCGTGGTGGTGGTGGCGCGCGGCTCCGACACGGCCAGGGAGGCGGGGATCGAGATGAAGGAGGGGCGCGACCACTGGTACCACGAGCTCATGGAGGAAGCGGAGCCGCAGTGCGAGGCGGAGTCCATGGATTCGGAGGACCTGCTCTACATCCTCTACACCTCCGGGACCACGGGGAAGCCGAAGGGCGTGGTGCACACCACCGGCGGCTACCTCACCCAGGTGTACGCCACCACCCGCGCCGTCTTCGACCTGAAGGAAGATGACGTCTACTGGTGCACGGCCGACGTGGGGTGGGTGACGGGGCACAGCTACATCGTCTACGGCCCGCTGGCGAACGGGGCGACTGTGCTCATGTACGAGGGCGCGCCGGACTGGCCGGATCATGGGCGCTTCTGGAAGCTGTGCGAGGAGCACGGCGTCACGATCTTCTATACCGCCCCGACCGCGATCCGCGCCTTCATGAAGTGGGGGGAGTTCTGGCCCGAGCGGTACGATCTCTCGCGCCTGCGGCTCCTGGGCAGCGTCGGCGAGCCCATCAATCCGGAAGCGTGGATGTGGTACCACCGCGTCATCGGCGAGGGGCGCTGTCCCATCGTGGACACGTGGTGGCAGACCGAGACCGGCGCGATCATGATCACCCCCCTTCCGGGGATCACGGAGACCGTTCCCGGGAGCGCGACCCGGCCCTTTCCCGGGATCTCCGCGAAGATCCTGGACGACCAGGGCAGTGAAGTGAACGCCGGTCTGCTCGCGATCACCCGCCCCTGGCCCTCCATGCTCCGGACCATCTACGGCGACGACGCCCGCTACCGCGAGACCTACTGGTCCCGCTGGGACGGCATCTACTTCCCCGGCGACGGCGCGAAGCGCGGCGAGGACGGGAACTTCTGGATTCTGGGGCGGGTGGACGACGTGCTGAACGTCGCGGGCCACCGGATCGGGACCATGGAAGTGGAAAGCGCCCTCGTGGACCACTCGGCCGTGGCCGAAGCCGCCGTCGTCGGCATGGCCCACGACCTGAAGGGCCAGGCGATCGCCGCGTTCGTCACCCTGAAGGACGGCCAGAACGGGGACAACGGGCTGGTGCAGACGCTGCGCCGGCACGTGGCCGACAAGATCGGTGCGATCGCGCGCCCCGAGAGCATCATCTTCACGGCCGATCTCCCCAAGACCCGCTCGGGCAAGATCATGCGCCGGCTGCTCAAGGACATCGCGGAGGGAAGGGCGCTGGGTGACACGACCACGCTCGCCGATCCCGCGGTCGTGCAACGTCTGCAGGAGCAGCACGAGGCGGAGGAGGCTTAGCCTGGCTAAAGGGCTTACTCCCGCGCGAGCGGGTCCGAAGGCGCGGGCTTTCGGTCCGCCTCCGGCTTGCGCTTGACCAGCCGCGCGGGGACCCCGACGTAGACGGCGTGCGGCTCCGTGCTGCGGGTCACCATGGAGCCCGCGCCGACCATGGAGTCGTCCGCCAGGTGCACCCCCGCCAGGATCGTCGCGTGGTAGGTGACGCGCACGCCGTCGCCGATCACCGTCTGCGGCGTCACCACTTCCCGCGGGTCCACGATGTCGTGGCTGTGGCTGTAGACGTTCGCAAAATCGGAGATGGAAGAGCGGTTCCCGATCCTGATCCCACCCCGGTCGTCCAGCAGAACGTGGCGGTGGACCACGACGTCGTCCCCCACCTCGAGGTTGTAGCCGAAGGAGAACTTCA
>JBBDIW010000080.1:0-17209 GCA_040880165.1 Gemmatimonadota bacterium
TCGCGAAGGTGGACCGGACCACGCTCTACCGCCTCATGGAGAAGCACAACCTCAATCAGCAGCACCTCCTGGCGTAGTCGCTGGAGCTGTCCGGGCGGCAGAGACGCGCGCACGCCATCGCGCGTCTCGCCTCCCGGCCGTTCCTCGCCGTCGCGAGGTGCGCTCGGCGGACCCCGGTGCTCCCCATGGGGGCGCCCTCTGCTCCTTCAACGGACCTCTGGAGGTCCAGCGAAGAAGCAAGGTGGACCTCGGGGAAGGGGGCGTGCGATTCCTGACGAGGCGGCGGCCCGCGAGCGAATGCAGGAACGTGGGTGATCGGCGCGGGAAGATGGGCGATCGATGGACGATCATTGTCACCAATCGTACGCAAAGGGTCGCAAACCGAGAGAATGTACAGTTCGGTGGCATATGTGTCGCCGGCCGCACATTCTCGATGAAAATGACGCCATCATTGCTCAAGTGGGGCCCATATCTGTCGCGCGGTGAGCAAAACACGCGCTCGGCGCGAAGAGTGTACACTTGAGGACAATTCGCGCGTCCGACCCCCTTGGTGAGCGCAGCAACTGTGCCCTCTACTCCTTCAACAGACCTCGAGTGGGGCCCGGAGTCGCGGGAGCGGGGGCGGCCGGATGCGGCAAAGGACGGGAACCGTCTCCCGTTCCCGGGGGTTCATGCAGGGCGCAGGGCTGCGGTCGGCACCTGCATGAACCCGAGCTTCGGGACGTTCTTCGCCCCCATGACTCTTCTTCCGGGATCCGCACTCACGCCCGACGAAGCGATCCGTCTCCTGTCCGAGGCGCGTTCGTACACACTCCGCCTCATCGACCCGCTGACGGAGGAGGAGCTGCGCGCGCAGCACGATTCGCTGATGAGCCCGATGATCTGGGACCTCGGCCACATCGGCCACTTCGAGGAGGTCTGGCTCCTCGAGAAGTCACGGGCGGCCGCGGGAGCGGGCGTCGGCTTCGGCGGGGGGGAAGCCCCTCGGGATGCGGCGGACGAAGGATTGCGCGGGATCTACAATCCGTTCCAGCACCCGCGCGCTACTCGTGACCGCCTGCCGCTTCCCGCGCGGGCGGACGCCCTGGCGTATCTCGAGCAAATCCGAAGGAAGGTGCTCGAGGAGGTGCCGAGGCTCGACTTCTCCTCCCCGGACCCACTCCTCCGCGACGGGTTCGTCGTGGCTCTGGTGCTGCAGCACGAGTACCAGCACAACGAGACGATTCTGCAGACCCTCCAGCTGAAGGAGGGGCGTCCCTATCCGGGGCTGGCCCCCGTCGACACCCCGGCGCCGCGTACGGAGCCGGATTCCCGCACGCCCGATCCGGATTCCGACGAGCCGCCCGGTGGGGTCATTCCCATGGATGGCGCGATGGTGCGCTTTCCGGGCGGAGTGGTCGCCATCGGCACCGACGACAGGACCGTCGCCTACGACAACGAGCGTCCCCTGCACATGCGCAGGCTCGAACCCTTCTGGATCGACGTCACGCCGGTGACGAACGCCGCGTTTCTCCGGTTCGTCGAGGAGGGCGGGTATCGTACGCGGGACTTCTGGAGTGTAGCGGGGTGGCGCTGGCTGGAGAACAGCGGGGTGACCGCTCCCCGTCACTGGAAAAAGGGAAGGGAAGGCCAGTGGCGGGTAGACGTCATGGGCCACGATCGACCGCTGCGCCCGCACGCCCCCGTGTGTCACGTCTGCTGGTTCGAGGCAGAGGCTTACGCCCGCTTCGCCGGTCGCAGGCTGCCCACGGAGTTCGAGTGGGAGGCGGCCGCCACCTGGAGCCCCGATACCGGCGCCAAGCAACTCTTTCCATGGGGCGACACCCCACCCACGCCGGAGCTCGCCAATCTGGATTCGTCGCACTTCGACTGCGTGGCGGTGGAGACGTACCCCGGCAACGTCTCGCCCAGTGGGTGCTCCGGAATGATCGGAGACGTCTGGGAGTGGACGTCGAGCGACTTCACGGGCTACCCCGGGTTCCGCCCCTTTCCCTATCCGGAATATTCCGGAGTCTTCTTCGGCTCCGAGTACAAGGTGCTTCGCGGCGGGTCGTGGGCCACGCGTCCCGGCGCGATCCGGGGCACCTTCCGGAACTGGGACTACCCCATCCGCCGGCAGATCTTCAGCGGGTTTCGCTGCGCGCGCGATGACTGATTCCAGCAGCGGTTCCGTCCCGTCGCACGCCTCGGCAGCCGGCGCGATCGACGCCATGCGAAGAGACGTGGTGACCGGGCTTTCGCGCAACCCCAGGGAACTGTCTCCGAAGTACTTATACGACGAGCGGGGCTCGAAGCTGTTCGAGCGGATTACGCGGCTTCCCGAATACTACCCGACACGGGTCGAACGGGAGCTGCTCGAGCGGTGTGCGCCGGTGTGGATCCAACGCACGCGTCCCGCGCTGCTCGTCGAGCTCGGAGCGGGGAGCGCCAGCAAGAGCCGCATCCTCATGGACGCGATGGACGGGATGGACGGGATGGACGCGCCGGATGCGATGGACGCGCCGGATGCGCCGGACGCGGTGGACGAAGCAAGGAGCGGGAGGACGTTCGTCCCCATCGACGTGAGCGAAGACTTCCTGAAGGAGACGGCGCAGATGCTGCGCCTGGAGTATCCTGAATGGGCGGTGGTTCCGGCAGTCGCGGACATCACCACGCCGCTCGAGCTTCCGCCGGGGCTTCCCGGGCCCGCGCTCTTCGCGCTCCTGGGCGGGACAATCGGCAATTTCAAGCCGGAAGCCGTCGTCCGCCTCTTCCGGCGGATCGCCGCGGTCATGGCCCCGTCGGACCGCTTTCTCCTCGGCGTGGACCTCCGGCCGGGCGAGAAGAAGCCGGTGGAACTGCTGGAGTCCGCCTACAACGACTCCGAGGGCGTGACGGCCGCCTTCAACCTGAACGTGCTGCGCGTCCTGAATGCACGCCTCGGCACGGACTTCGATCCGGCGCACTTCGAGCACCGGGCCTTCTGGAACGACGCGGGCTCCCGTATCGAGATGCATCTCGTCTCGCGGCGGGAGCAGCGGGTGACGATCCCGGACGGTGCGGACGGCACGGATATCCTCCTCCGGAAGGGGGAGACGATCCGGACGGAGATCAGCTGCAAGTACGACCGGGAAGGCCTGAGGGAGCTGCTCCGTCGCGGCGGACTCGAGCTCGAGGAGTGGTGCGGGGATGTGCAGGATCGCTTCGCTCTCGTGCTGGCGCGGACATGCGCGTGAATTCGCGCTCCGGGAGATCGCGGGGCGCGGGTCGCGCAGGCCATCCCGGGCCGGACGACCTCAGGGAGGAGGTCCGCAGGCGCTTCTTCCCGCACGAAGCGGGTGCGCCCGTCCGGGTCGGCGTGGAAGCCGAGTGGATTCCGCTGCTGTCGGGCTCCGGGCACCCGGCACCCCTCGACGATCCGGCGGGACCGTCGCTGCTGTCGATGCTTCGAGGGTGCTCCGAGCGGACGGGGTGGACCGAGCGGGTCTCGGACGGGGCGGTCGTCTCCTTCCACGCGCCCACCGGTGGCAAGGTCTCGTTGGAGCCCGGAGGACAGGTGGAGTACAGTTCGCCGCCGTTCGCGGGAACCGCGCCGCTCCTCGCCGACCTCCACGATGTCGCCGGGCTGCTGGCGCGTGCGGCGGAGCGGGAGGGAATCCGTCTGCTCGCGGTCGGCATCGATCCGGTGAATCCCGTCGAGCGGGCCGAGCTCCTCATCGCCAGCGACCGGTACCGGCGCATGGCCCGGCACTTCGATCGGTGCGGGCCCGCCGGACGACGCATGATGCGTCAGACGGCGGCGTTCCACGTGAATGTGGATTTCGGCCCCGATCCGCGCCTCCAGTGGCGCGTCGCCAACGCGCTCGTACCCCTGCTCATCGCGATCTTCGCGAACTCGGCCCGCTGCGCCGGCGGTGCGACGGGTTTTCGCAGCTTTCGTGCGCAGCAGTGGCGCGAGCTGATGCCCGGGGCACCCACCGACGCCCCCACCCGCAAGGGCAGCGCGGACCCGGTGGAGATCTACTACCGGGCGGCGCTCCGTGCGCCTGCGCTGCTCCTCGGCCCGGAGGACGCCGCCCCCCTCCCGTTCGAGCGCTGGATGGGCAGCGCGGACCTGGACGCATGGCGACGGCACCTGACCACTCTCTTTCCGGAGGTCCGGCCGCGCGGCTACATGGAGATCCGCTCGTGCGATGCGCTGCCTCCGCGCTGGCACGCGGCCCCGATCGTGTTTCTCCAGGGGCTCCTGTGTGACCCCGGGACGCTGGCCGAAGCCGCGCTCCGGCTTCCGCCCGCGGGCTTCGAGGAATTGGAGGCGGCCGGGCGATACGGGCTGCACGATCCGACGCGGCAGGCACTCGCCCGCGACCTTTTCGACCTCGCGCTCGAGGGCGCGCGCCGGTTGGGGGAAGACGTCGTGGATGGGGCGGCGATCCGGAGCGCCGGGGAGTTCCGGGACCGCTTCACGGCGAAGGGGAGGGATCCGGCGGGCGAAGCGGAGTGACGGGGCTCGGGGACGCGGAAGGTTTTCGGCGTCGAGCGCGCCGTCAGAGGCGCATGACGTCCGGCTCCTCGCCGGGCACGAGACACACCATCGCGTGGGAAGGGACGGCCTCCCAGTGCGACTCCCCGTCCAGCGGCTCCGACGCGGCCACGACGCCGCCGGGCGCGAGTGCCGCGCCGCGGGCCAGGTAGAGGGAATTCGTCGCCTCCTCCGACCCGGTCCGCGACAGCACGATGTCGTCCCCGTCCGAAAGGACCATGTTGAGCTGCGCGCTCACGCCTGCGTCCCGCGCGGCGCCGAGCCCGATTTCCACCACTTGCGCCAGCGCCTCCGTGGCCGTGGCGCCCGTCTGGAGCCGCGCGATCACGAGCAGGAAGAGCGCCTGGCTGTCCGAAACCCCGCCCAGTTCGGCGTAGAGTGCGTCCGGAAGCAGTGCGTGCAGCGTCCGCATGGTGCTTCGTCGGAAATTCGCGAGAAACCCGTTCAGGCCGAAGCTCCAGCGCTCGAACAGAAACGGCGCGACGGCGGCCCGGTCCACCGGGAGCCCCGGCGTGGCGTTCCGCAGAAACGCGACGATGTTCGTGGACGTGACCGCGGAAAGGAGGTCTCGGAGGTCGGGATCGTGCCAGATGGGACGGGCCTCGGCGACGCGCACGGGACGACCGTCCCGGTACCACCCGATGCCGTACCCGTCCGCATTGACGCTGCCGCTGAGCATCTCGCGCGGCAGGAAGCTCTGGCGATACAGCGAGTGGCTTCCACCGAAGACCAGCGGAGCCGGGGAAAGCGGCTCCCCGGCATATGCGACGAATCGGCACATCCTGAAGATCTCCTGCAAGAGTTCGGAAGGGGTCGGCGTCACTCCTCGGGCAGGAGCAGCGTTCCGAGACGCTCGACGTCCACGTTTCCGCCGCTCAGGACGGCGACCGCGGGGCCGCGCAGCGCGATCCGTCCGCCCAGCAGCGCGGCCACTGCGGCGGCTCCGGCAGGCTCCGTCAACAGCTTCGCGCGGGAGAGCAGGAGCCCCATCGCGGCGCGGATTTCGTCGTCCGTCACGACGACCACGTCCTCCACCAGCGCCTGCACGTACCGGAACGTGATGTCTCCCGCCATGGGCGAGCCGAGCCCGTCCGCGATCGTGGAGACTGTGTCCAGCCGCACGGGATGCCCCGCGTCCAGGCTCTTCCGCAGCGCCGGCGCGCCGGTCGGTTCGACGCCGATGATGCGGACGCCGGGCCGCACCCTGTGCACCGCCGCCGCGACGCCCGAAATCAGGCCGCCTCCCCCGACCGGCACGACGATGGTGTCGATGTCGCTGAGGTCCTCCAGGATCTCGAGGCCCACGCTCGCCTGCCCGGCGATGATGGCATCGTCGTCGAAGGGGTGGACGAAGGTGAAGCCGCGCTCTCTGGCCAGATCGTGCGCGCGCTGAAAGGCATCGAAGACCGTGCCGTGGAGCACCACGTGTGCCCCGTATCCGCGGCTCGCCCGGACCTTGGCCAGCGGGGCGGATTCCGGCATGACGACCGTGCACGCCGTCCCCGTGGAGCGGGCGGCCCACGCGAGCGCCTGCGCATGATTTCCTGCGGAAACCGTCACCACTCCCCGCGCGCGGGTGTCGTCGTCCATCTGCCGGAGCAGGTTCAGCGCCCCGCGCACCTTGAATGACCCGGTCTTCTGGAGGTTCTCCGCCTTGAGGCGGAGCGGCACGCCGATCCGCCGACCGAGCTCCCCGGAAGAGAAGAGCGGAGTTCTGTGAACGTCCGGCCGTATCCGTTCCCGTGCCTCGTTCAGCGTGCGTGCCGCAAGCGCATCCTTCATCGCTCCGATTCTCCCGTGCCGAATTCCATCGAACGGCCACCCCATCGGTGCCGCGCTGCGCGAAAGGTGCACCCTCTCCTTCTGGCCCGGCAAGCTCGCGCACGATATCATGTTGAACCACCTCGGACGGAAGACTGTGCGCAATCGGCGCGCCGGCGATTCCGGCCGCGGCTTGCACGCGTTGCCAAGGGTTCACGGTCGCCTATCTTACGTTCAGGCGGGTCAGGTTTCCCCAACGACGAGGTCCCCCATGGTACCGAAGGTCCTTCACAGCCTTTCGATGCTCCTTCTGCTCTCCCTCCTCGGCACGGCGGACACCCTCGCCGCCCAGACCGGCACGCTCGCGGGCCGGGTGGTGAACGTGGAGAACGAGATCCCCGTGGGCGGCGCGGAAGTCGAGGTGCTCGGCGCGACCGGGGCCGCGCAGAGGACGGCGATCACTGCGGCGGACGGGCAGTTCCGGCTGTCGCTGGCTCCCGGCAACTACTCGGTCATCGTCACCCGCCTCGGCTTCGAGACCACCCGGGTCGACGGGATCCGCATCGAGGCGGGGGAGACCCGCGACGTACGGATCGAGATCCGCTCGCGGGCGCTGGCGCTGAATCCCATCGTCGTGACGGCGTCGCGCAGGGAGGAGAAGGCGCTCGAGGCACCCGCCTCCGTCTCCATCGTCGGCTCGGAGCGGATCCAGGAGCGGGCTGCGCTCTCTCCGATGGAGCATGTGCGGACGCTCCCGGGGGTCGACGCCGTCCAGACCGGACTCATGCAGAGCAACACGGTGGCCCGCGGCTTCAACAACGTCTTCTCGGGCTCTCTCCTCATGCTCACGGACAATCGCATCGCCTCCGTGCCCTCGCTGCGGGTGAACGCCCACAACTTCGTCCCCTCCACCGATCTCGACCTCGAGCGGATCGAGTTCGTGCTCGGACCGGGCGCGGCGCTGTACGGCCCGAACAGCGCTTCGGGCGTGATGCACATGATCACCTCGTCGCCGATCGACACCCCCGGATCGTCCTTCAGCCTCGCGGGCGGTGAGCGGTCGATCTTCCACGGCGCCGGGCGCCAGTCCGTCGCCCTGAGCGACCGGCTCGGCTTCAAGATCTCCGGCCAGTACTTCCAGGGCGAAGACTGGCACCACGTCGATCCCGCCGAAGTCGCGGCGCAGGAGGCGGACCCCGACAATCCACGCATCGGCGCGCGTGACTTCGACGCGTCGCGCTGGGGCGGCGAGGTCCGCCTCGACTACCGCCCCTGGGACGACGGCGAGATGATCTTCTCCGCCGGCATCAACAACTCGAACAGCATCGAGCTCACCGGCGTCGGCGCCGGGCAGGCCGTGGACTGGCGGTACTCCTTCTTCCAGACGCGCCTGCGCAAGGGACGGCTCTTCACCCAGTTCTTCCTGAACCGGAGTGACGCCGGCGACACCTACCTGCTGCGCTCCGGCGATCCGATCGTGGACAAGTCCATGCTGTACGTCGGGCAGATCCAGCACGGAATGGACGTCGGGGAGCGCCAGTCGTTCACCTACGGCGTCGATCTGCAGTTCACCCGTCCGGACACCGAGGGCACGATTCACGGGGCGAACGAGGACGACGACCACGTCAACGAGTTCGGCGGCTACCTCCACTCGGAGACGCGACTGACGGACCAGTTCGACTTCGTTGCCGCGCTGCGACTGGACGACCACAACTGGCTGGAGGACGTCGTCTTCTCCCCGCGCGCCGCGCTGGTCTTCCGCCCCGCGGAGGAGCAGAACTTCCGGCTGACGTTCAACCGGGCGTTCAGCACACCGACGTCGAACAACCTCTTCCTCGACCTCCAGGCCGCTCCCCTCATCCCGGCGCTCGGCTACGAGTTGCGTGCCCGCGGCGTGCCGAGCACCGGCTTCACCTTCGACAACGCCACCGGGTGCGGCGGCGTCCAGGACCTGTGCATGCGATCGCCCTTCGGCGGCAACGTCCAGATGCCCGCGGACGGCTTCGCGCTCTGGAACACGGTGGTGGGGGCGGTCGTGCCGGCGCCGCTCCAGCCCTTCCTGATGGATCCCGACCCGGGCGAGATCGGGTCCCTGCTGAGGAGGCTGGACGCACTGAACGACCAGAGCGGCCCGGAGGACGTGCTGCCCCTGCGTCCCACGATCACGAACACGATCGAGGCGGGATACAAGGGACTGCTGGGGGAGCGCCTGCTGCTGTCCGCGGACGTCTACTACAGCCGCGTGAACGACTTCGTCGGACCGCTTCGCGTCGAGACCCCGAGCGTCTTCTACAATCCGGCCGACGTGCAGGCCTTCGTAATGGCCCGACTCGGCCCGGCCATCGGCGGCGGGATGGTCTCTCCGGAACAGGCGGCCGCCGTCATCGCCGGTCTCGCAGGCCTTCCCGTCGGTACCGTGACGCCCGACCAGATCGAGAACTCGAACCCCATCGTGACGTACCGCAACTTCGGGGACGTCAATTTCTGGGGAAGCGACTTCGGCGCGCAGTTCCTCGCGACCGAGAGCGTCTCCTTCCGGGGGTCGTATTCCTGGGTCGAGTCGAACTGTTTCCAGCCCGACGGGGACGAGGTGGACAACGACTGTCAGAGGCCGCAGGACATCGCTCTGAACGCGCCCCGGAACAAGGGAGCGGTTTCCGCGCGGTACGAGAACTTCCGCCACGGCTTCAACGTGGAGGGACGCGCCCGCTTCACTTCCGGTTTCCCCATGAACTCCGGCGTCTACCGGGGTGAGGTGGAGTCGTACGGGGTGTTCGACGCAAACATCGGGTACCGTCTCCCGATGGTACCGAATGCGTCGCTGACCCTCTCCGCGACGAACATCTTCGACGACATGCGCCAGGAATTCGTCGGCGCCCCGGAGATCGGGCGACTCGTCCTTCTGCGCCTCATGTACGCCTTCTGACCGTGCATTTCCGGGCCGTGCGTCGCTTTCGCGACGCGCACCCGGGCGGGGGAAAACAGGCGCCCCGGGTGGCATTTCACCCGGGGCGCTTTTACCTTCGACGTCTGCGAAGCGGGCCCGATATGCCCGCGACGCCCCCGACCGATCGCCGCCGGGGAAGAGCATCGCGCGGCCGGACAAGGTCAGCCGGGAGCTGCCGAGGAAGGTGGAAACTCCAATGGAGAAGGTTGGCTTGAAGCCGGTTGGCGTCCCGAAACGGAAACGTCACGAGGTCATCCTGCAGGTGATCCGGGAGCACCGGGTCACCAGTCAGGAAGGGCTGCGTGAGCTTCTGGAGGTGCGCGGAATCGAAGTCACCCAGGCCACGCTGTCCCGCGACATGCGGGAGCTTCGCCTGGTCAAGGTGCCGGACGCCGACGGCACCTCCCACTACACGCTTCCCGAGGAATGGGAGAACAAGCCCCCACTCGAGACGCTTCTGCCCACGCTCTTCGTTTCGGCGGAAGGCGTGGGAAACATGCTCATCGTACGTACGATGACCGGTGGGGCCCAGCCGATCGCGCTCGCCATCGATTGGGAGGAGTGGCCCGAAGTGCTGGGCACGCTCGCCGGTGACGACACGATCCTTCTCATTCTCCGGGAAGCCGCGGCCCTGGAGGTCGTTCAGGCGCGCCTCGAAGAGATCGCCCGGATCTGACGCGCCGGCACACGCGCGCAGACACCGTTTCCTCGAATCCACGCGATACATCCGTCCCACCCCCCGAACATACGAGACAGGCCCCTTCGGCACCGGACCCGTTCGTCCGAGGCCCGATCGGCGCACCCGCCCGCGACGCACGGTCCCGCATACCCGTGGGAACCACCTACGGGGAGGTGTGACCGAAACGCGCAGATCCAGGAGGAAAGGGGGGATATCAAGAAAGAATATGCACGTCCAGAATCGCCATGGGATCGGACGGAGTTGGCGTTGAGATGCTGTGAGTGCTTGATGACGACCGTATTGACACCACCAACCTAAAAAGTATAAATATACGAGTATGATGAATAACAAGGATAAGCGTGCGAATTCTTCTCGGAAGCCCACCGCGGGTGTGGTCGGTGCGACCGGGTATACAGGGCAGGAGTTGATCGGCATCCTGCGGGGCCATGAGGACGTGGAGGTGGCGTTCGCGACGTCCCGCTCGGAGGCAGGGGAGGAGTCGGCCATCGCCGGCCTCCGCTTCTCCGATCCGGAAGACGTGGACCCGGAGGCGGTGGACGTCCTCTTCCTCTGCCTGCCGCACGGCCTCTCCGCGCCCTGGGTGGAGCGTCTGCGCGGGCGGGACGTCCGGATCATCGACCTCACCGCAGACCACCGGCCCGGATCGGGGCGGGAAGAGGGCGTCGTGTACGGTCTCTCGGAGCGGAACGCGGAAGCGATCGCGACCGCCGACGTGGTGGCCAATCCCGGATGCTATCCCACGGGGGTGATTCTGGGTCTGGCGCCTCTCCTGGAGGCGGGGCTGGTCGATACCGCACGGCGCACGATCGTCAACGCGGCTTCCGGTGTCACGGGCGCCGGCCGCTCCCCGAAGAAACAGCTTCTCTTCGCGGAAGTGTCGGGAGACTTCAAGCCGTACGGGCTCGGCAACACGCACCGGCACCTGCGCGAGATGAAGGCGACGCTCCCCGGCATGCCCCTGATCTTCCAGCCGCACCTGCTGCCGGTACCCCGGGGCATCCTGGAGACGATCTACGTTCCGGTCCCGAAAGACGTGACTGCGGAAAGAGTGAGGGCGACGTGGAGCGACGCCTACCGCACGAGCCCCGGAATTCGCGCGGGTCGCGCGGGCGCCGTGTCGCTCGCGGAAGTCGTGGGCTCGGACCGGGTCGTGCTCGAGGTGTCGGAGAACGAAGGAGAGGGTCCGAATGTGCTCACGGTCATGGTGGCGCTGGACAACCTGGGCAAGGGGGCCGCTGGACAGGCGGTGCAGAACATGAATCTGATGCTGAATTTTCCCGAAGGAAGGGGGCTGCGGTGCTGACCGTCGTCAAGGTGGGTGGAAAGCTGGTCGATGATCCGGAGAGCCTCGCTGCGCTGGCACGGGGGCTCGTGGCGCTCGAAGGGTCGGTCGTCGTAGTCCACGGCGGCGGCCCCGAGATCACGGCCTGGCAGGAGCGTCTCGGGATCCCCGTGGAATGGAACGAGGGACTGCGCGTCACCACCCCGCCCGGAATGCAGGTGACCGCGATGGTCCTGTCCGGCTGGATGAACAAGCGGCTCGTCGCCGCGCTCCTCGACGCGGAGGGGCGCGCGGTCGGCATCTCGGGCGAGGACGGTCGCCTCATGGAAGCCGAGCGCAAGCGGGACGGCGCGCTCGGAGAGGTCGGTCAGGTCGTCGCCATCGACATCCGCCCGATCGAGGTGCTTCTCCACGGCGGGATGATCCCGGTGGTATCTCCGGTCTCCCGTGGCCCGGAGGGCGCCCCCCTGAACGTGAACGGCGACGAGGCGGCGATCGCGCTCGCGGGCTCGCTGGGAGCGGATCGGCTCCTGCTTCTCTCGGACGTGCCGGGAGTTCTGGTGGATGACGAGGCGCTCGAGTCCATCGACGCGGAGCGAGCGGCGGAGCTCGTGGCGTCCGGCGCGGTCACCGGCGGCATGCAGGTAAAGGTCGAGATGGCGCTCGAGGCGGCACGGCAGGGCGTGGACGTGCGGATCGGGAACCGGACGCTCCTTGACGATCCGGAGGGCGGCACCTGCATCCGGGTGAACGGGTCTACCGCGACGTTGGCGGAAGGTCCATCGGTTGGCGGCGTCGAAAGTGGGGAGCCGAAGCGCGGGCGAGCGATCGCGGGTGCAGCGGCTCGGCGCGCGGCACGGGAAGGCCGGTCATGAGTCGCCCGACCGCGCATTCACCCGAGGAGGCTCCCGGACTGCACGATCCCCGCGGGGCGCTGCTCGGGGTCTACCGTCCGCCCGAGACCCTCTTCGTGGCGGGGCGGGGAAGCGAGCTCTTCGACGCGGAGGGGCGGGCGTATCTCGACTTCACCAGCGGGATCGGGGTCAACGCGCTCGGCTACGACGTCCCCGAGGTGCGCGCGGCCGTGGAGGAAGTCCTGGACAGCGGACTGATCCACAGCTCGAACCTCTTCCGAACGCGTCCGGCGGAAGAGCTTGCGGAGCTGCTTGTTCGGTCGTCCTTCCCCGGACGGGTCTTTTTCTGCAACTCGGGAGCGGAAGCGGGGGAAGCCGCCTTCAAGTTCGCGCGTCGACACGCACGCGCGACCGGAAATGGCGCCGACAAGCACGAGATCGTGGCGTTCCGGGGCGGCTTCCACGGTCGCCTCTTCGGGACGCTCGCCGCCACGGACCGGCCCTCGTACCAGGAGCCGTTCCAGCCCCTGATGCCGGGGGTGCATTTCTGCGACGTCGGCGACATCGAGGGCGTCCGGAAGGTCGTGTCGAAAGCGCGCACCGCGGCCGTCGTCATCGAGCCGGTGCAGGGGGAGGGGGGGGTCGTTCCGGTTCCCCACGCCTTCCTGCGCGCGCTGCGGGAGCTCTGCACCGAACACGAGGTCGCACTCGTCTTCGACGAGGTCCAGTGCGGAATCGGGCGCACCGGCGAACTCTTCGCCTTCCAGGAAGCCGGGGTCGTGCCGGACATGGTGACGCTCGCGAAGCCGCTGGCGGGCGGGCTCCCGATGGGTGCCGTCCTGCTCTCCGAAGCGATCGCCGCCTCGGTGGAGCCCGGCGATCACGCGACGACGTTCGGGGGTGGTCCCCTGGTGGCGTCGGTCGCGCTGGCGGTGGTGCGCCGCATCGCGGACGAGAGCTTCCTGGCCGGCGTCCGGGAGCGCGGGCAGGCGCTGGAAAGCGCGCTGCGCCAGGTGGCGGCCCGCAGGGACGGGGTGGAGGACGTCCGGGGGGTCGGCCTGATGTGGGGCGTCGCCATCGCGACCCCGGCGGCCGACGTCGCCAGCCGCGCGCGCGAGCTCGGACTGCTGCTCGTTCCGGCAGGCCCCCGCGTCGTACGACTTCTTCCGCCCTTGAACGTGACCGCCGACGAGATCGATCACGCGGTCCAGACCCTGGAGGAGGCACTTCCTTGAAGACCCTGCTCACGCCACCCAAGGCCGCGCTGGGGCCGGCCACGCTGCACGACGTCCCCGCGATGGCGGATCTCATCAACCACTACGCCGCGCTGGGACGCATGCTGCCGCGCGACGTGGCGGACCTGTACCGGATCTTCCGCGAATACGTCGTGGTCACGGGGGTCGAGGGCCAGGTGCTGGCCTGCGGAGGGATCCGCGTCTACAACCCGGAGCTCGCGGAGATCTGCGGGCTCGCGGTATCCGAGGAAGCGCGCGGGTCCGGCTACGGGGGTGCCATCGTGGAGGCGCTCATCCAGGAGGCGAAAACGATCGGAATCCGACGGACCTTCGTCATGACGCTGGAGGAGGACTTCTTCAAGCGGATGGGCTTCACGCCGATTCCCCGCTTCAATCTCCCGGAGAAGATGGAATCCGACTGCCGGGGCTGCTCCCGCCGCGTCGGCTGCCAGGAGATCGCCATGATCCGGACGATCGTGCATGACTGAAGAGGCTCCCGAACCCTCGGAAAGTCGGCGCATGGCCCCGCGGAACTCCTTGTCATTGCTGGACGAAGTCGGGTTCGTTGAGAATGGTGCAGCCGGGGGTTGACGGCTATGCAGTATGACTGTATAATTATGCTCGCTCCTTGATGTGCGAACGAAATTGCGGGACGGGGGGCAGGGCAACACGAGGGCCGTAAAAAAGCCCGATCCAGCGCCTTGGCGGGAGGTTTCTGGAACCCTGTTTCCCCGGACCGTTTTTCGTGTTACCATGCATTCGTGCATTTTTTCCTGCATCGATTGATCCGTATATAAATCCAGGTTTGCCCCCCCATGGCCCTAAAAGTCGTTCTTGCATATTCCGGTGGTCTCGACACCTCGGTCATCGTCCCCTGGCTGCGCGAGACGTACGCGGCGGAAGTCATCTGCATGGCGGCGGACGTCGGCCAGCACGGCGGGCTCGAGGGGCTGGAAGAAAAGGCGCTTGCCACCGGTGCCACTTCCTATCACGGGGAGGACCTGAGGAAGGAGTTCGTCGAGGGATACATCTGGCCCACGCTTCGTGCGGGTGCGGTGTACGGGCGCAAGTACCTCCTGGGGACGGCGATGGCACGGCCGATCATCGCGCGGCGCCAGGTGGAGATCGCACGCCGCGAAGGCGCGGACGCCCTCGCGCACGGGTGCACGGGGAAGGGTAACGACCAGGTCCGCTTCGAGCTGACCTTCGGTGCGCTCGCCCCGGACCTGAAGGTCATCGCCCCATGGCGGGAGTGGGATCTCCACTCGAGAGAGGACGCGCTCGCGTACGCGAAGGCGCGCAAGATCCCCCTCGACGTCGACGAGACGAAGCTCTACTCGCGGGACGAGAACCTCTGGCACATCTCGCACGAGGGCGGGCCGCTGGAGGATCCGGAGTTCGAGCCGGAAGAGGCGATGTACCAGTGGACGGTCGCGCCCGAAAAGGCGCCCGACATCCCCGAGTACGTCGAGATCGGCTTCGAGCAAGGGCTCCCGGTCACCGTGAACGGGGAGGCGCTTTCGCCGGTCGATCTGCTCCTCGCGCTGAACGAGATCGGCTGCCGGCACGGAATGGGACGCTCGGACGTCGTCGAGGATCGTCTCGTCGGCATGAAGTCTCGCGGCGTGTACGAGACGCCGGGCGGCACGATGCTGTATGCGGCGCTCCAGGAGCTGGAACAGCTTACTCTCCATCGGCGCTCGATCGCGCTCAAGGACCAGATGGCCTCGCGCTACGCCGATCTCGTGTACGAGGGACGGTGGTGGACCACGGAGCGCGAGGCGCTGGACGCGATGGTGGGGGTTCTCATGCGGAACGTCACGGGCAGCGTCAAGCTCAAGCTGTTCAAGGGGGGTGGCCGCGTCGTCTCGCGCAAGAGCCGGTTCTCCCTCTACGACGCGGATCTGGCGACGTTCGGAGAGGGCGGTGACTTCAACCAGCGGGACGCCGAGGGCTTCATCCGCCTGTTCGGCCTCCCCCTCCGCAGCACGCCCGCCACGAACGGCGACGCCGCCGCTTCGGAAACCGCGGCCGTGGACGACCTGCTGAAGGAAATCGCGAGGATCCGGTAACGGACTCCCCATGTCTTCCGACGACGATACGCGCCAACCGTCCACCGCTTCCGGGAACCAGCTGTGGGGCGCCCGCTTCGAGGGCGGGCTCGCCCCGGAGATGATCCCGCTCAACAACTCGCTCTCCGTGGACTTCCGCCTCTGGAGGCAGGACATCCAGGGAAGCCGCGCGTGGGCCCGGGCGATCGCGGGGGCGGGCGTGCTCGACTCCGGCGAGGCCGAGTCGATCATCGCCGGACTGAACCGGCTGGAGACGCGCCTGGAGGCCGAAGTCGAGGACACGGCGGGCAGCGGCGGATTCGCCGCGCGCTATTCGGACGAGGACATCCACTCCCTGATCGAGCGCCTTCTCTTCGAGGAAGCGGGTGAGGTCGCGGGGAAGCTTCATACCGGGCGGTCGCGCAACGACCAGGTCGCGACGGACCTGCGCCTGTGGGGTCGGGCGGCTGCGGATGAGGTGGACGGCGCGCTCGTGGCGCTCTGCCGCGCGCTGCACGGGCTGGCGGCGCGTTCCGCGGAAGCGATCATGCCCGGATACACCCATCTTCAGCAGGGGCAACCCATCCGGGTCGCCCACTGGGCGCTCGCACACTTCTGGGCCTTTCTCCGCGATCGTGACCGGATCGCGGCCGCCGCGCAATCCGCCTCCATCCTTCCTCTCGGATCCGGGGCCATCGCGGGATGCCCGTTCCCCGTGGACCGCGAAGCGATCCGGAAGGAGCTGGGATTCCGGGCGCTCTCGGAGAACAGCGTGGACGCCGTGAGCGACCGGGACTGGGTGGCGGAATTCATCTTCGCAGGGGCGCTCGTGGGCGTTCACCTGTCGCGGCTGGCGGAGGACATGGTCCTCTTCAGCAGCAGGGAATTCGGCTTTCTCCGGCTCTCGGACGGGTACAGCACGGGCTCCAGCCTCATGCCGCAGAAGCGCAATCCGGACGTCGCGGAGCTGGCGCGTGGCAAGTCGGCGCGGCTCATCGGGAACGTGAGCGGGATTCTCGCGCTCCTCAAGGGACTCCCCACCGGCTACAATCGCGATCTGCAGGAAGAGAAGCAGGGGCTCTTCGACACCGTCGACACGCTCATGCTCACGCTGCCTCCGATGGCCGGCGCTGTCGGCACGGCCCGCTTCCGCGAGGATCGGCTGGAGGCCGCGCTCGGAGCCGAGCTTCTGGCCACGGACCTGGCCGATTTCCTCGTGCGGGCGGGAGTCCCCTTCCGCAGGAGTCACGAGGCGATTGGCGAGATCGTGCGCCGGGCCGAAGAGGCGGACGTTCCCCTGACGGAGCTGCCGGATGCGGTCTTCCACGCGGTCCACCCCGCGTTCGCCTCGGGAACCGGGTCCGACTTCCGCGCCGCCTTCTCCTTTCGCGGATCCGCCGACGCGCGCGAGGTCCCGGGGGGCACGGGGCGCGAAGCCGTGCGGGCGCAGCTCGAGCACGGCCTGGAGCGTCTGGAAGGCCGTTGAAGAAGTACAGGGGGGCCTGCGCAGGTCTTCGCATGGACAGGCCAGGAACGACGAACGCCGCGACCGGAGCTCATCGGCTGTCATCAGATTTTTTTCGCGACAGCTGAGCGCAAAGCGCGAAGACCAGGTGCCGCAGACAGCTCAACGGCTCGTCCGTGATCGTGGCCGCGACGTTCGTCCCGGCTGGAATATGAACCCATGGTGCCCGTGCCGGGACCGCGGGCGGCTCGAGAACCATGGTCAAAGCTGCCAAAAGCGACGGTCCACAACTTCTTTTGGCATCTTCGCCACCGTATACGGGCACAAGTCGTACCGAAAGGTCGGTGGATGCGGATCAGTGTTCGATTCGCCACGCTATAGGTGGCGAATCG
>JBBDIW010000081.1:0-16885 GCA_040880165.1 Gemmatimonadota bacterium
GCACTTCCCCATGCAGAAGATGGAGGAGCTCGTCCGCAAGGTCACGGACCGGGAGTTGCGCCTGATCGTGAAGCTCGGGTACGTGCTGGGCGCCCTGATCGGGTCCGTGCTGGTGGGGGTCAACCACCTGCTGGGGTGAGGCGGAATCCGACCGCGTTCCGTGGGGCCCTGAACTGCTCCGTGTGCCCTCGACGATACAGAGGCCCGCCATGGGCGAACGGGCCGCCAGGACCCGTGGGCGCGGAAGCTTCCGGAAGGTGCCCTCAACCGTACACAGGTGGTGGCAAATTCCGAGAATGTACGGTTGAGCGCGCTATTGATTCACCCGGTGTACATTCTCGCGGCCTGGGGCGCCGCGAACGTACGGTTGGGGGCCGTATTTGTCGCGAAGTGTGAATAACGCGGGGTCGGGGCCAAGAATGAACGGTTGGCGGCGAACGGCGCGGGCGTTGAACCGCCCGTCGAGGCCGGATTGGCGAACCCGGCCCCTTCCATCATCGAATCGCCCGTCGATAACTGGATCTCGAGCCGGCCCCATCCACCCGTCGAGCCCCCGCCACGAACTCACATCTTGAACGGCTTTCTGGGCGCACGGTGCCGCCGGCGCTTGGATCCGCGCTCGGCCTTCTTCTGGAGCAGGTTCAGGAAGGTGAAGTGCTTCCGCGCGGACTTCCGCTTGTTCTCCGTGCCCAGCAGCTCGTCGATCTCCTCCATGGGCTGCGTATAGTCGCGCGCCATACCGAGATAGAGGCCGAAGCAAAGCGCCGCGACGGCGCCCAGGATCTTGATGGTGACCAACGTCATCGGAACTCCTCTGGTGTCCTGCGGTGCGGACGGCCCCGGGTCAGGAGCTCGCCCGCGGAGGCTTGCACACGCCTGCAATAAACGAGGGGCGGCCCCCGGGTTCCCGGAAGCCGTCCCTCGTGCCGCCGACATTCAGCGCGCGCTCCAGGGCACCCCGAGTTACCACTCGACGCCGCGGAAGCCGCGAGCGGCGACCGGGGAGGCCCCGGAACGACCACCCGCGGCGATCGTCGTCGACGAGTGGTCCTGCGCGTGGAATTATTGCACCAACGTGGGAAAATCGAGAGCTCGGTGGGTCGAGCGGTCACCTGGAAGGGAACGGCTCCCCGGGGAAACCGAACGCGCTTGCGCTGTTCGCGCCGGGGGCCGGTTGATCGGCGCTTCTAGACCTTCCCCAGCGCCTCCAGCGCGAGAATCACCAGGCCGATGCTCAGAATGATCGCCACGGCGTTCGTTCCGACCGCGACCATGCCCACGACGCTCCAGAAGACGATGTGGGTGAAGGTGTATCCGCCCGGAAGAAAGCCGCCCATCCTGTGCCTCCACTCGTGTCCGTTTCTCGATGGAGCAGGCGCCCGGATTGCGGGAGCCCGCGGTGGTCGCAACAATATGCGCGATCGGCCGCGTCTTGTCCAACCGGTCTGGCGCGCTCCCTTCGGGGGGATCCGCGGCGGACGCCGTCGGTCTGCCGATCGCTACCGTTCGCTCGCGACCTCCCGCGGACCCGACCGTCTGCGATCGACGCCGGTGCCCGTCGCGCGGGCTCATCGCCCGAACGAGAGAACGGCGTGTCCCTCCATCTCGATCGGCGCGCCGCGGTCGAAGGCGATGGGGGCGCGGAAGCCGGGGCCGCCGTGCACGAAGGTGTGGTACTCGCCGAATTCGCCGCAGGGATCCGCGCCGTGCGCCTCCACCTCGGCGATCCACTCCGCGGTGACCTCGCGGCCCACCCACTCGCGCACCCCCCGCTCGAGGTTCACGCCCGTCACCGTCGCCCGGAAGCCCAGCGCCACGAAGTCCCGCACGAGGCCGGCCGGCTCTTCCCCCCACAGCGGCTCGTGATGGCGGAGGCCGCGGCCGGTCGTCCGCTCCTCGTACCAGGCGCGCACGTCGGCCAGGTGGATGTTGCCGAAGACGACGCCGCTCACCTCCCGGGCCCGAAGCTCGTCCAGGAGCTCCGCGAGGACCGCGTCGAAGTCGCGGGGATGCGTGTGCGCCACGAGCAGCTCGAGTCCCAGCGCCCCGCAGTGCGCCGCCACGAGCTCCGGCGGCGTCCCGTGAAAGCGTACGACTCCGCTGTTCCCCTCGTAGATGCTGAACGCGTGCGTGACGTCCAGCCCCTCGGCGCGAGCCCGGTGCAGCGCCAGCGTCGCATCCTTGCCCGCGCCCGTGGCCAGCGCCCATGTCATCGAGAGGTCCCCTCCACCGGAGTTGCAGCCGGGGTTGCGACCGGGATCGCGGCCGGGATTGCGGCCGGTCTCGCGGCCGGAGTCGCGGCCGAGATCGGAGCCGGCGTTGCGGCCGTTCTCGCGGCCCGTCCTCCGGATTGGAGAGCGCCCCTGCTCCTGCGCGACGCCGCCCCCCGCTCCGTCGCCGCTCCCGTCAGAAGTCCACCTCGCGCACCCGCCGCACCCCGGCGCGCAGCGGGAGCCAGATCGCGAGTCCGGTCAGGAGCGCCGCGCCCCCCAGTCCGATCGCGAGCGGCAGCACGCCGGCATCCGCCAGCGGCACCCCCTCCATCCGCGCCGCGAGAAAACGCTGCACCGGCCATGCCTCCAGGATGACCACGATCCCCAGGTAGGAGACCGCGGCCATCATGAAGAGCAGCCCGCCGAACGAGGTCGGGATCTCCGCCGCGTTTTCCGTATCGTAGTTCGGATAGAGCGCGCCGAAGCCGAGCGCCATGGCGGTCAGCGCCATCGTGGCCGCCACCATCGTGGCCGTCGACAGCAGGAAGATGAACCCCGAGACGTCGAGGATGAAGTTCGTCACCGCGATGAGGGGGAGCGCGAGCAGCAGGAGGGGGATCGTCCCCACCCAGTACTTGGACCAGAAGAGGGCGCGCACGTCGAACGGCGACGAGCGAAGCAGCCACATCATGCGGCCCTCGAGCGACATCGCGGGAAATACGAAGCGCGCGGCGATCGCCGCGACGACGAAGCCCGCCAGCCCCAGATTCAGAAACGAGACGAGATTCACCAGGAAGAAGGAGACCTCCTCCCCCGAGCTCAGCGGCAGCACCTTGATGTTGTAGACGTAGACGACCACGAGCACGCCGAGCAGGATGAGCTGCGACCACTGCGTGGTGTCGCGGAAGAAGACGCGCACTTCCTTGGCGACGAGCGCGCGGGTGCGCGGCGTGGCGCCCGCCAGCAGACGCTCCAGGATGCCGGAGCGCGCCCGGCCGGCCCTCAGCTCCGCCCCTTCCTGCGCCCGCGTGAAGCCTTCCGGGAAGCGCCGCAGGTGCAGCCAGCCCCCCGCCACGGCGAACGCGGCGGCGGTGCTCCAGAGCAGGAGCAGGGGAAAGGGGTCGAAGCTCCCGTTCAGCTGCCCGAGGAGCGCGGACGACGCCCATTCGCTGGGAAGCCAGGGCGACGTCGGCGTCCGCAGCACCGCCATGAAGTCGACCAGGCTCCGGAACTCGTCGGGGCTGACGAGCCGCTCGGGGCGCAGGAAGCGGAAGACGACCACGACGCCGGCCGCGGACATCAGGCCGATCACCGCCAGCAGGTCGCGGGTTCTCCGCGCCGGAAAGACGTTCACGAGCACCAGCGTGAGCGCGCTTCCCGCCACCGCCGGCAGAAGAAGGAACGGGACCATGACCGCCACGGCCAGCAGGTAGTACGCCGGCCCGCCCCGGTACATGACCCCGTACGCCGCCAGCAGGGGCACGGCGAGCAGCGCCACCATCCACGAGGAGTTGACGAGCGTCTCGATCAGCCGCGCCCAGTAGATCTTCAGCGCGTCGACCGGGGAGGCCATCAGGAGCTCGAGGTCGCGCGACAGGAAGAAGGTGGAGAGCGCCGCGATCACGTTCGACAGCAGGAGGATCATCAGGAAGGTGAGGAGCGCCAGCCCCAGCAGCTTTGCCGCGAGCAGATCCCCGATCCCCTGCGCCCCGCGGAAGTAGAGGAGCATCCGGAAGATCACCATGAAGATGAAGCTCCAGAAGAAGAGCCCCACGAAGCCCAGCACCGTGAACTTGAACAGGCGTCCCTCGTCGCCCTTCGTCCGGTTGATCTTCGAACGCAGCTTCGGCAGGACGAGCCAGAGGATGCCGGGGCTCCACGGGCGTCGGTCCGGCACGCCTCCCGCAGGACGCACGCCCGCCCCGCTCCCCTCCCCCCTCATGCGCTGCGCGGAGCGAAGGCGCCCTGGAGGCTCGCCACGACCTCCGCCATCTCCGCGCCGCCCGTCACCTTGAGGAAGATCTCCTCGAGTCCCGCCGTGCCGGCCTCCGCGTGCGAGCGCAACTCGTCCATCGTCCCCTGCGCGATGATCTCGCCCTCGCTGATGATGGCGATGCGGTCGCACAGCGCCTCGGCCACTTCCAGCGTGTGCGTGGAGAGGAAAACGGTACCGCCGCTGGCCACGTAGGCGCGCAGCAGGTCCTTGAGCAGCCGGGCGGAGCGGGGGTCGAGCCCCACCATCGGCTCGTCCACGACCACGAGCTCCGGTTCGTGGATGAGCGCCGAGCTGATGAGGAGCTTCTGCCGCATCCCGTGGGAGTAGCTCTCGATCAGCTCGTTGCGCCACTCGGTCAGGTGGAAGAGCGCGAGCAGGCGCGTGACCTGCTCCTCGACCGCGTCCTCCTCCTTCCCCCACAGGCCGGCGACGAAGCGGAGGAACTCGCCCCCGCTCAGCTTCTCGTAGAGGAAGGGGCGGTCCGGGATGTACCCGATGCGCATCTTCGCGGCGGTGGGGTTCACTGCGAGGTCGTCCCCGCCCACGAGAATCCGGCCGGAGGTGGGCTGCAGGACCCCGGCCACCATCCGGATGGTCGTGGTCTTTCCCGCGCCGTTCGGGCCCAGGAATCCGAAGATCTCGCCCCGCATCACGTCCAGATCGAGCCCCTTCACGGCGGTGAAGCTGCCGTAGCGCTTCACGGCCCGCATCAGCCGGAGGGCGTACCGGTCCTCGTGTCCGTTCTCTTCTGCCATCGATGGTCCTCGATTCGGCGATGGGGCGGTTCTGCGTGTGGGCGGTTCAGCGGCTCGATCGTGCGGTTCTCGCAGGTGCGGACGCGGCCGTGACCGCGGGTGCAAATCCGGGTGACGGTGCGACCGCGGGCGGGGGCGCGAATCCGCGTGCGGACGGGGTTGCCCCTCCCGCGCCGGACACCCGCTCGTCTCCGGTCAGCACCTCGATGTCCAGATTTCCGATGAGGCGCGTGATCTCGACCTGACGCGCCAGTCCCCCGTTCACGAAGCGCAGATGTGCCGCGCCTGCCGGCACCTGCCCGAGCGTCGGGTCCACCGCCACCCACTCGCCCAGCCAGACTTCCGGCCAGGCGTGATAGAAGAAGCTTCCGTCCAGGTAGACGAGGCCCACCGCCGTGCGCGCCGGAAGGCCCAGCGAGCGCGCCAGCGCGACGTAGAGCACCGTGTGCTCGTTGCAGTCTCCGGCCCCTTCCTCCAGGACCTGGAGCGCGCTCGGAACCGAGAAGGTGACGTCCTTGCGCAGGAGGTCGTGGACGTACGAGCTCAACCGGCGTGCGACCTCCTTCGGATCCCTCCGATCCACGCCGCGCACCGCACCGGTGGCCGCGCGCCGGATGCGCGGATCGTCGCTCTGGATGAGCACCTCGGCCTCGAGCGCCTCGCGCAGGTCCATGCGCGAGTATGGGAGCGTGTAGCCCGGATCGATCTGCGCCCACGACTCGCGGGTGACGCGCAGCGTGTCGCCGCTGAGCGACTGTCGGCCGCCGTCCAGCTCGAATCCCGCGAGGTCCACGCCCTTCAGGCGGAAGCCCAGTGCCCCGAAGCTCTCGATATCGTCCAGCTCGACGTTGCTGCGGATCGCGGTGTTCAGGATGATGTCGCCGGCGGAGGCGAAGCCGCCGCCGCGCGCGTCCTCCTGCGCCTGCAGGGCCAAGTCGTATTCCGTGCGCTCCATGGAGAAGCCCAGCGCGCTGGTGGCCCGCACGATGCGGCCGTCCTGGTCGATCCAGCTCTCGACGGACATGCCGCCGTAGCGTTCGGCCACCCGCCAGGCGGGCACGGTCTTTTCCCGCGCCGGTACCCAGCGGCCGGACGGACCCCGGCTCACGCTGTCCACGACCATGAGGGTGTCGTGCTCGAGCACGCTGATCTCGACCGTGCGCGTCGAGAGCGTTGAGGGGTCGAAGACGGGAAAGCGGAAGTCTCTCCCCACGCGGAGCCCGCCGCTCATCGCGAGACGGATGGGGAGGATCGCGGAGAAGAGGGGCGGCTCGACGAAACGGTACTCGAATTCCTGCGGCGCGCCGCCCGCGCTCACCGTCACCCGCAGCAGCGAGTCGCCCCGCATGGAACCCTCCGCGGCGAACTCCCCTCCTTCCGAATCGAGCGAGAAGGTGAAGCTCTGCATCTCCAGCGCCGGCGACATGCGCACCTGCGTTCGCGCGACCGCGCGGCCGGTCTGGCCGAGCGCGGGCAGCTCGAGCGTCATCAGGTCGTCCAGGAGGAATCCTCCCGGGATCGTATCCAGGCGCGAGTTCGCGAGCCCGACGGAGCGGCCGTTCATCTGCAGGGTGTAGAAGTTGGTGGTCGGATCCAGAGAGAGCGCCGCCGAGGCGAGCCGCGCGAGCTCGGGGTGGAAGTATTCGCGGCGCACGTGCCATCCTACCATTCCCAGCCAGGTCACGAGGATCGCCATGCCCAAAATCCCGCGCCGCGACGTCACGCTTCCTCCCCGGCCGCGGCGCCCTGCCGGTCCACTTCACGCTGAAACGCCTCGCGCTCGTATTCGTTCGCCACGACGATCAGGACCTCGGCTGGATGGACGGAAAGGGCGAAATGCTCGCGCAGGGTGGAGACCATCACGGTCGCGGAGGCTTCCGCGTTCAGGTTTCCGGCGCCGGTCCCGAGCGGCGGCACCGCGAGGCGACGGATCTCGAGCTCCATCGCCCGACGGAGGCCGTTCAGGAGCGCCCGGTGCAGGCTCCCCTCCGTGACCGGCTCGTCGCTCGAGCGGGTCACCACGTGGATCAGGAAGTCCGCGGAAAGTCCGCCGGCAGGGGTCACCACGGCGCCGCCGGTCGGGAGCTCACCCACCCGGCCGAGACGCTCCAGAATTTCCGCGCCCGCCGCCTGCTCGATGCGGCGGCCGACCGCCGCGATCGGCTCCAGGTCGGAGCCCACGGAACGGAGCACGGCCTCCGTCTCCACGCGCGCGATGTCGTCCGTCACGACCCGGATGCGCCCGCTCACTCCGACGCGCTGACTTCTTTCGCGCTCACCTCTTTCGCGCGGCGGTACATCGCGGACGCCTCCTCGGGCAGCTTCTTGCGATCGAGGAGCATGCCCATGAGCTGGTAGGCCCGCGCATTGCCCGGCTGCAGCTGCGCGGCGCGCTCGAGCGCCTTCAGGGCCTCGTCCACCCGCCCCATCCGGTTCAGCGCCTCGCCCCGGTAGAAGTGCGCCGGGCCGTGGTCCGGGTGCCGATCGCACACCCAGCGCAGCTCCGACTCGGCCTTCTCGTTCATCCCCCTGCGCAGAAAGAGGATGCCCAGGTTCGTGCGGACGTCCACGCCGTCGGTGTCGAGCTTGAGCGCCCGTCGCAGCTCCTGCTCCGCCTCGCCGTAGCGCCCCAGCGAGCCGAGCGCGGCGCCGGTGTTCATCAGGATCTCCGGGTGATCCGGATCGATCTCGCGCGCCGCCTCGAAGTGCTCGAGCGCGCGTTCGTGCCACCCCGCCTCGTCGTAGAGGACACCGAGGTTGTTGTGGGCCTTCAGGTGCCGCGGGTTTTCGGTGATGATCTGGCGGTAGATCGCCACCGCGGCCTCGACCTTCCCGAGCTGCGCGAGCTCTCTCGCGCGCGCCATCGCCTCTCCTGCGGGCGGCGGCGGACCGGCCGGCGGCGGGGCGGCGCCCGACGCGAGCTCCGCTTCGTGAAGTGGAGCGGAATCCGCCGCAGCTTCCGGCGCGACCGGCGCTCCGGCGTCCGCTTCGGCATCCGCGGCCGCTTCCGCCTCGGACTCCTGGACGGCGTCGGCGGCGGGCTCATAAGTCGCTTCCGCCTCGGGCTCCTGCGCGGCGTCGGCGGCCCGCTCCGGGGGCGGCTCCGTCCCCGGCCCCTGCTCCGCGTCGGCAGCGGGCTTCGCGTCCGGGTCCGCGCCGGGCGTCACGACCGCGGGCTCCGATGTGAAATCCGCGGGGCGTTCCGCGGCGGGCGCCTCAGCCGTCTCCGCTGCGGGGTGCTCGTGGGGCGCGGCGTCGCCCACGCCCTCCGGCTCGGCGTCCTGCACGGGTTCCGCACCCTCCGCAGGCTCGAGCCCGGGTTCCGTTGCAGCCTCGGGGGCACCCAGCGACTCCAGCGGAAGCAGCTCGACCTGGTCATGGAGCGGCTTCGGCCGGCGCTTGCGACCGCTGCTCATGCGCGACGGCCCGTCACAGCGGCTCGCCCGCGCAGCCGTCCCGGACCCAGTCCAGATACGGCTCGTAGCCGGCGAGCACCGGCAGCGCGAGCACCTCCGGGACGTCGTACGGATGCAGCTCCGCCGCCCGCCGGATGAGCGCGCTCGTCCGGGCCGCCGTCGTCTTGATGATCAGCAGAACCTCCCTGACCTCCTGCACCTCGCCCTCCCAGCGGAAGATCGACGTCACGTCGGACACGATGTTGGCGCACGCCGCCAGCCTTTCCTCCACGAGCCGACGGGCGATTCCCTGGCCCGTCTCGATGTCGGGAGCGGTGATCAGCACGGTGCGGAGTTCGTCCACGTTTACCTCGGCCGGCGGAATCGATCAGGCGACGAACATCGTCTGTTCGGCCGCTTCGTCGGAGTAGAGGGAGTCGATCAGGTCCTTGTGGCGCTCCTCGACCACCCTCCGCTTCACCTTCTGCGTGGGAGTCAGGGAGCCGTCCTCGATCGTGAACTCCCGGTCGATCAGAACGATCTTCTTCGGGACTTCGAAGCGCGCGAGATCCTGAAGTTCGCCCAGCACCTCCTGCTCCATCAACCCCTTCACCTTCGGATGCCGCAGGAGTGTCGCCCGGTCCGGGCTCTCGATGCCCTGCTCGGACGCCCACGCCGCGAGCGCGGCGAAGTCGGGAACGACGAGGAGGGAGAGGAACTTCCTCCGGTCGCCGACGAGGACCGCCTGGTCCACCCAGCGGTTGCTCTTCAGCCGTCCCTCGATGGGCTGCGGCGCAACGTTCTTTCCTCCGGCGGTGACGATGATGTCCTTCTTCCGGTCGGTGATCCGGAGGTAGCCGTCCCGATCGATCTCGCCGATGTCCCCCGTGTGGAACCACCCGTCCTCCGTGAGAACTTCCGCCGTCGCTTCGGGCCGCTTGTAGTACCCCTTCATCACCTGGGGACCCCGCACCAGGATCTCGCCGTCCTCCGCGATCCGGATCTCCGTGCCCGGCACCGGTTTGCCGACGGTTCCGATCCTGAAGTGCTCGGGCGAATTGACGTTCGTGACGGGGCTCGTCTCGGTCAGCCCGTACCCTTCCAGGATCGTGATGCCGGCGCCGTAGAAGAAGCGGTTGATGTCCGGCGCGAGCGGCGCCCCGCCGCTGACGAAGAAGCGCAGGCGACCGCCCACCCGCTCCCGGATCTTCCGGAAGACGATCCGGTCCGCCAGCGCATGGCGCGCGGCGAGAAGGGGGCCGGGCTTCCTCCCCTCCAGCGTCACGTCCGTCCACTGCGCGCCCACGCCTTCGGCCCAGCGGACGAGCACGCCCTTGACGCCGCCGGATTCCATCACCTTCGCGTACACCTTCTCGTAGAGGCGGGGGACCGAGACGACGATGGTGGGCTTCACGAGGACGAGGTCCTCCGCGACCTGCTCCAGCGAGCGCGCGTACGCGATCGTGCATCCGGAGGAAAAGAGCAGATAGTCCACCATGCGCTGAAAGACGTGCGAAAGGGGAAGAAACGAGAGCGTGCTGTCGTCCGTGCCCACGGCGAGGATCCGGCTCGACGCGATCACGTTCGAGTAGAGATTCCCGTGCGTGAGCATCACGCCCTTGGGGTCTCCGGTGGTTCCGGACGTGTAGAGGATCGTCACGACCTCGTCGGGGCCGATCGCGGCGGCGTCGCGCCGGAACGTCTCGTCCGGCACGCCTTCCATGGCATTCTCGCCGCGCGCCAGAAAGGCGTCCCACCCGAGCACCCCCTCCGGCAGCGTACCCGGGGCGTCGAAGACCACGATCGTCTCGAGGGAGGGACACGCGTCCCGGATCTCGAGGAGCTTGTCGAGCTGCTCCTGCGACGACACGAAGGCGAGCCGCGCTTCGGCGTCGTTCAGGATGTACCGGATCTGCGGGGCCGTGAGGGTGGAGTAGACGGGAACGTCCACGACGCCGGACCCGATGCACCCGTAGTCGGCGAGCGCCCACTCCGGCCGGTTCTCGGAAATGATCGCCGCCCGGTCCCCGGGCTCGAGCCCGCTGGCCCGGAGCGCCCCCGCCACGAGCTTCGCCCGCCGGAACACTTCGCGGTACGAGATGGGACGCCACACCTCGCCCTCGGCGCTGGCGAGCGCGGGTCGGTCGCCGAGGCGCTCGACCGTCTCGAGGAAGAGCCGTGCGAGGGTCCCGACGGGAAGCTCCGCTTCGGTCGCCGCGTACTCTCGGGTCGCCGACATCGCCGCTTCGGTCATGTCGCTCTTCCTCGCGTCAGGGTACGGACAGGGTGCGACTTCGGGACGGTGCTTCTCCGGGCATCCTTGGCGGTGCCCGGGTGGCGCGCGCGGTGCGTCAGGGGTGGATGGGGTCCGCGGCCGCTCGGCGACCCTGCACTGCGGGAAGCATGCGGCTCAGCCCTTCCGGACTTCGGTCTCGATCACGATGTCGTCGCGCAGGGAGTGGAAGACGCTGCAGTACGTCTCGCGCGAGAGCTCGATCGCCCGCTCCACCTTCCGGTCGTCGTCCGGCCCGGGGCCGGACATCACGAAGATCATCCGGATGCGAGTGAAGCGGCGCGGGGGTTCCTCCGCCCGCTCCGCCTCGAAGCGCACCTCGAGCGCGTCGAGCGGGACCCTCGACTTCCCCAGGATCATCCGGATGTCCACGCACATGCACGCCCCGAGGGACAGGAGCAGGACGTCCGTCGGCGAGGGGCCGGCGCTCGCGCCCGAGTCGATCGTGACGCGTGGTCCCGATCCCCTTCCCCCCTCGTAGACGTCCTCCTTCCCCGTCCAGCGCAGGGTGACCGCGTCACCCCTACCCATCCGCGACCTCCCGGCCGGGATTCCCTGTGAGGCGCGCGAGCGTCTCCCTGGCGTGCTCGACATGCCGCGCCGCGTCACCGCCGGAGGGGGGCGCCTGGAGAAACGCCTGCAGGTGATGAACGGCCTCGCTGTCCTGCCCCGTCCGCAGGAGGATGTAGGCCAGCCCGTAGTGCGCTCCGGACGCTTCCGGGTGCTTCCCGAGGACGTGCCGGTAGGTCTTCGCGGCTTCCTCCGTCATCCCGATGCGCGTGTAAGTGATCGCAATGTGCTGGAGCACGACGGGATCGCCCGTGGACTCCTTGAGGGCGAGCCGGAAGGACGTCAGCGCCTCGTGGAACTTCTCCTGCCGCAGCAGCGCGAGCCCCTCCTCGTGGTAATCCACACGCTCCGCGCCCTCGGCGTCGCCGAAGATCTTCTTCCACCAGGTCATCGGTTCGGGATCGAGGTCAGAATGGGGGGCGTCCGACGTTGAATCGGGAAGTCAGAAGGGACGGATCGAAAGTAGGCGGCGCCCCGGCGGGACGCAACGCCGTGGGCGCCTCCGCGGCCGCTCACTTCCGCGCCGCCACGAGGATGCCACCCTCGCGCACGAGCAGCTCCAGCCCGCCTTCCTCCACGCGCCGGACCCGCTCCTCGTCGGCGTCTTCCAGGAGTACGAGGCGCCCCAGCCGGGCCACCAGACGAATCCCCTCGTCCAGCCAGGCTTCGATCGCCGTCCCCTCCAGCGCCACTCCCCTGAACATGCCGGAGTAAAAGGGCAGCCGCCCTCCGACGCCGATCCGGCTCACGCCGGGCTGCTCCTCCGCCCGATGCGTGGCCGGCTCCACAACCACGACCTCGATCTCCTCCACGAGCCGCGCCAGGGGAAGGGCGTGCGCAACCGGGGCGCCCGCAAGCAGGAGATTTCCGGGTCCCTCGGCGATGCCCAGGAGGGCGGCGAGCCGCATCGTCTCTTCCGCGGGCGGAGGAGCGGTCGGCGGTTCGCCACCCTCCGGGAGCTCTCCCCGAGGGGGTGGGCGGAAGTCTCCGAAGCCGCCGCGCACCGGATAGCGCTCCCGGCAGTTCGGGCAGCCCAGCACCCCCTCCAGGACGCGCCGCTCCTCGATGTGATCGGCCAGGAGGATCAGCCCGAACTCCGGCCCGCAGCGCGGACAGGCGAGGCGGTCGGTCAGGAGCAGGTGCATGGCCTCACGAGATCGCGGGGCTCCGGTGCGCCGTCGCCAGGGCGGCCGGCAGCGCCTGCGGGCTGTACTGCGCCCACTGGTTCGGCGTCTCCCAGACCCGTGCGTAGAGCAGCCCCGCCCCGATCTCCTCCGGAAGTACCTTCCGGAGCTCCTCGAAGAAGTAGCGCGCCTGGTTCTCGGTGCTCGTCTCGATCTCCGTGAAGGGCGGAATCTCGTTCAGGTTCTCGTGGTCCAGCTTTTCGGCGAGCCCCCGCAGGTGCTTCTTCAGTTCCACGAAATCGTACGCGATGCCGGACTCGTTCAACTTTTCCGTCTGGAGCGCGACCTCCACGATGTAGCGGTGGCCATGGAGCTTTTCGCACTCGCCCTGGTAGTTGCGGAGGAAGTGCGCCGCGTCGTAGTGCGCCTGAGCGCTGACGATGTACATCGATCTCTCTCGTTTCGAATGGGTTGGACGGGGCCGTCCCGTCAGAGCGGCCGGTGGCGCGTCGTGGCGAGGTGCAGGAACTCCTCCCGCGTCCGCGCGTCTTCCAGAAAGCTTCCGCGCACGGCGGAGGTGATCGTGATGGAATTCTGCTTCTCGACCCCGCGCATCATCATGCAGAGGTGGTGGGCCTCGATCACCACGCCGACCCCCTGGGGCTTCACGACGTCCCAGATGCTCTGCGCGATATCCTCGGTGAGCCGCTCCTGCACCTGGAGCCGTCGCGCGAACACCTCCACCAGTCGCGCGACCTTGCTCAGCCCCATGATCCTTCCGTCCGGGATGTACGCCACGTGCACCTTCCCGAAGAAGGGAAGCAGGTGATGCTCGCACAGGGAGTACATCTCGATGTCCTTGACCATCACCATGTTGTGATGGTGCTCCTCGAAGAGCGCGTCCGCGACTGCGTCACGGGCGGTACGCTCGTATCCACCCGTGAGGTACTTCATCGACGCCTCGACCCGCTCGGGCGTCTTCACCAGGCCCTCGCGCTCGGGGTTATCCCCGAGACGCCGGATCATCTCCGCCACGAGCGCGGTGAACGGCACTCCGGCGAGCTCCGGCGCATCGCCGTCCGTCTTCTTCGGTCTCTTCGCAGTCAAGCCGTTCTCCCCTTGTCTTCGTCCGCCGTGCCGGTCGCGCTTTCCGCGCCCGATGCGTCCCGGGTCATGCTCCCGGCCCCCGATCCAGCCCCGTCCCCGCTGTATTCCACGATGTTCCGCGGGGTCTCCCTGAGGACGATCCGCGCGAGGGCGACCCCCTCCGGCATCGCGGGCCGCAGACGATCCCAGATCGCGACCACGAGGTTCTCCGTCGTGGGATTCACCCCCTCCATCCAGGGCACTTCCAGGTTCAGGTTCCGGTGGTCCACGTCGTCCAGGATCCGGCGGGTGACCGTTTCCTTGAGCGTCCTCAGATTCATCACGAAGCCGGTCTCCGGGTCGATCTCCCCCTCCACGGTCACGTCCATCTCGTAGTTGTGGCCGTGCCAGTTGGGATTGGAGCACTCGCCGAAGACCTCGTGGTTCCGGGCGTCGCTCCACTCCTCGCGGAACAGCCGGTGCGCGGCGGAGAAATGTACGCTGCGTGTGGCGCGAACGCGCGGCATCGAATCTCCCCTGGTGGTTGAAGTCGTGCGGTGGCTCGCGACCTCTGAAGGTGCGTCGAGAAAGCGGAAAAAAGAAGGGCCGGCATCCCGTAGATGCCGGCCCATGAAACGTACCGAAGGGGTTTTATTGAAGCCCGGGTGACATTGGATGGTGACTTCCCCGCGACTTTCGAAGTCCCCCTCGGGGGCGGGTCGGCTGTCGCGGGATGCAGTCCCGGCTTCTCTTGTGTTGGCTCAATAATGATTGCCCTTCGGCACGTCACGAGGAAAATATAGGGGAGGAGCCATATGAAAGTCCACCCTTCCTGCTCCGGATGCCGCTCCCCATCCGTTCCCCCCGTCGCGGCGCCGTCGGCGCCCGCATTCAGGAAGTCCGGAACGAACGCAGCAGCGCCAGGTTCTCGCGGTCGTTCGTGACCAGGTCATCGCCCTTCGGCGTCTCCAGGAGCTTGGGCACGGCGGCGAAGCGCCGGTCCGTCATGATCCGGCGGAACGGCTCCTCGCCGAGCGAGCCCCTGCCGATCTGCTCGTGGCGGTCCTTCCGTGAATCGAAGGGGTGCTTCGAATCGTTCAGGTGGAAAAGCCCCAACCGCTCCATCCCCAGCACGGCGTCGAAGCGGTCCCAGACGCCGTCGTAGTCGCGGACGAGGTCGTATCCGGCGGCGTACGCGTGGCAGGTGTCGAAACAGACGCCGACGCGCGACTTCATCGGCTCCGGAATCCCGTCGATGACGGTCGCGAGGTTCTCCAGGGTCGCCCCCACCGTGGTCCCGGACCCTGCGGTGATCTCCAGCAGGACGCGCGTCGGCCCGGCCACGGCCTCGAGCGCCGCGGCCACGGCCTCCGCGTTCCGCGCGAGGCCGCTCGCCAGGTCGCCGTCGGTCGCGTTGCCCGGGTGCGTCACCAGGAAGTCCAGCTCGAGCGCCCGGCAGCGACGCAGCTCGCCCTGGAAGCAATCGAGGGAGCGCGCGCGCAGCGCGTCGTCCGGCGAGGCGAGGTTGATGAGGTACGAGTCGTGGGCGCCCGCGAAGACGATGTCGTGCTCCCTGCGCGCCTCGATGAAGCGCGCTCCGAGCGCTTCGCTCACCTCCGGCTCGGCCCAGCGGCTCGGCTGCTTCGTGAAGAGCTGGAAGTTGACGGCGTGGACGTCGTTGGCGCGCGCGGGGGCGTTGTCCGCGCCGCCCGCGCTGGAGACGTGGGCACCCAGCTCGTCTCGCGCAATCGGGGCGGCATCGTCGCGCCCCGTGTCCCCCTGGCCGACCTCCCTCGCTGCCGTCTTCTCCTTTTCGGCCGCGCCTCCCCGCGCCATCCTACGCCTTCCCCGGGAAGCCGGGCTCCGTCATGTCCCGGATGTTCAGCGCCTCCTCGAGCTCCTCCTCCGTCAGGAGCTCGTGCCGGCGCACGACCTCGCGCACGGAAACCCCGTCGCGCGCGGCTTCCTTGGCCACTTCCGCAGCCCGGTCGTAGCCGATGTAGAGGTTGAGCGCCGTGGCGATCGAGGGGTTGAGCTCGAGCAGCTCCCGCGCCCGCGCCTCGTTCGCCCGGATCCCCTTCACGCACCGGTCCGCGAATGCCCGGCTGCCATTGGCCAGCAGCGTGATCGACTCCAGGAGCGCGTGGGCGAGCACGGGCATCATCACGTTCAGCTCGAGGTTGCCCCGGCTCCCTGCTACGGAGATCGTGGTGTGATTCCCCATGACCCGCGCGGCGACCATCATGAGCGCCTCGGACATCACCGGGTTCACCTTGCCCGGCATGATGGAGCTGCCCGGCTGGACGGTGGGCAGCAGAATCTCGTGCAGCCCGGACGTGGGACCGCTCCCGAGCAGGCGGATGTCGTCCGCGATCTTGGTGAGGCTCACGGCGACGGTGTTCAGCGCCCCCGAAGCGCTGACCGCGGCGTCGCGCGCGCCCTGCGCTTCGAAGTGGTCCTCGGCCTCGTGGAAATCCAGGTCCAGCGCCCTGGCAATCCGCTCGATCGCGAGCGCGGCGAATTCCGGGTGCGTATTGATGCCCGTTCCGGTCGCAGTGCCCCCCAGCGCCAGCTCGGCGAGCTCCACGGATCCGCGCCGCACGCGCTCGATGGAGCGCTCGACCTGCTTCGCGTACCCCGCGAACTCCTGCCCCAGGCGCACCGGGGTGGCGTCCATCAGGTGGGTCCGCCCCGACTTCACCACGTCGTCGAACGCCTCCGCCTTCTCCTCCAGCGCCTCCCGCAGCTCCTCGAGGGCCGGAATCAGCTCCCGCTCGATGGCGACCCTCGCGGACAGGTGGATCGCCGTCGGGATCACGTCGTTGGACGACTGCCCGAAGTTCACGTGGTCGTTCGGGTGCACGGGATCCGCCCGGGTCTCGCGCAGCTGGTTGGCGCGTCGGGCGATCACCTCGTTCGCGTTCATGTTCGTCGAGGTGCCCGATCCCGTCTGGTAGACGTCCAGCACGAAGTGCTCGTCCCACGTTCCCTCGGCGACTTCCGCCGCCGCCTGCGCGATGGCCCCGGCCATCTCCGGGTCCAGATTCCCCAGGTGGGCATTCGCCTCGGCGGCGGCCTTCTTGACGACGCCGAGCGCCTGGATGAAGTGACGGCCGAAGCGCTGGCCGCTGATCTGGAAATTCTCGACCGCGCGCTGCGTCTGCGCCCCGTAGAGTGCTTCCTCCGGCACGGGCACCTCGCCCAGCGAATCCTTCTCGATGCGAAACTTCACGGCCATCCGTCGGTCCTCCAGGGGGTAACAGGAACGGGCGCGTGAATATAATGCATTGCGCCGGGCGGTTCATGCGGCGGGGAGTGCGTGACGCACCGCGCCCGACCGTTCGTGCGGCGGGCGGTGCGCGATGCACTGCGCCGGGCGGTTCAGGCAGCGGGGACCGCGCGGCGGCTACTTCCGCGGCGGCCGGCTCGGTCGCAGCTCGACGCGGCTGACGA
>JBBDIW010000082.1:0-5930 GCA_040880165.1 Gemmatimonadota bacterium
GTGGCCAGACCGTCCATCGTGATCTCGCCCTCGAGCAGGATCGCACGGTCGGCGCCCATCGCCAGCCCGGTCCGGAGGGTCTCGGCCGCAGACGCGCTCCCCAGCGTGAGCAGCGTCACTTCACCGTCGCCCGCCGCGTCCCGCGTCCTCAGCGCCGCCTCGATCGCAAACTCGTCGTAGGGGCTGACGATGAACTTCACGCCGGCCGGATCGATCGCGCCGCCGCCCTCGTCGAGACGGATCCGGGTCTCCGTGTCGGGCACCCGCTTCACACAGACGATGATATTCAATCGATCACTCCGGAAAGGCTGAAAAATCAGGCTCTGGACGATCGAATATAGGCCTGCCGCGAAAACCGTTCAACCGGTCGGGCCCCCGCGGACAGCGGCCCGGCTGTCCCCGGAATCCGACGCCTGCGCTGCCGCCGGAGAACCGGCGCGCATGTGCGTCATAGCACGGCGCCCATGATTCCGAAAGCGACGACCGCGACGGTCCCGGCGATCATCGCGTAGGGAAGCTGCGTCCGAACATGGTCGATGTGATCCGTCGCGGCCGCCATCGACGAGATGATCGTGGTATCGCTGATCGGGGAGGAGTGATCCCCGAAGATCCCCCCGGAGAGCACGGCGGCGAGGAAGGGGGCCACCGGAAGACCGAGGGCGGCGGCCGCCGGAACCGCGATGGGAAGCATGATTGCGAACGTGCCCCAGCTCGTGCCGGTCGAGAAGGCGATCATCCCCGAGACGAGAAAGATCAGGGGAAGGAAGATGAAGGTGGGGAGCAGCCCCGCCGTCACCTGGGCGACGTACAGCCCCGTGCCCAGGCGCGACGCGACGTCGCCCAGCGAGAGAGCGAGGAGCAGGATGAGCGCCAGCGGAACGAGGCCACCCGCCCCCTTGAGCGCCGTCCGCGTAAGCTCGTCCACGGTGGATCCGCGCTGTGCCAGCAGGAGCAGCCACGCGGCGGCGAGCCCGCTGAGGACGGCCCAGAGCACGCTCGTCGAGCCGGAGCCCGCGAGCAGGTCTCCGCCCCCCGTGATCCAGAGGCTCACCGGCATCATGATCACCATGACGGCGATGGGGATCACCATGTTGAACGCCCGGGGCGGAATGCGCTCGTTCGGCTCGGGCGAAAGGATCCCCTCGTCCATCATCGGCTGCGAATCCGGCCACAGCACCTCCCCCGCACGCGTCCTCGCTTCCGCCCGCTTCATCGGCCCCACGTCCAGTCCCCAGATCACCGTCGCGGCGGCCAGCAGGATCGCGGCGATCGGATAGAAGTTGAGCGGGATGGACTGGAGAAAGACCGTCAGCGGCGCCTCCACCTCCAGTTCGGTGAGGAGGGCGAGGTTGTACGCCCCCCACGCGTTCAGCGGAATCAGGATGCAGATGGGCGCGGACGTCGAGTCGATGAGGTAGGCGAGCTTCTCGCGCGACGACTTGAAGCGGTCGAAGAGAGGGCGCGCCACGGAGCCAGCGACAAGCACCGTGATGTTCGACTCGATGAAGATGATCAGCCCCACGACCCAGGCGAGCGCCTGCGCGCGGCGGGCGGAGTTCACCCACTCCTTCTCCTCGACGAAGCGCACGAAGCCCCGAACCCCCCCGGCCGCTTCGACCGTGGCGATGAGCGCCCCGATCACGAGCGTGAAGAGAATCACCATCGTGTTGCCGGGCTGCCCCAGGACCCGGACGGTCCCGTCGATGGCCGCGCCGACCCCGGCGATCGGATTCCAGTCCGACAGGATCGTCCACCCCATCCAGATTCCGGCCGCGAGTGACAGGTAGACCTGACGGGTGGCGATGGCCAGCACGATCGCGAGCACAGGGGGGAGGATCGAGATCCAGGTCGGGTCACTCACGATGCGCTACCTCGTGCCTTGGAAACGGAGGGATGTCCGCGAATGTGGAAGCGGAGGGGCCAGTCGGCGGCGAGCCGGATGCCGATGCGGGGCGACACCGCGATCGCGGAGCAGGGAAGCGTCCAGCCGGGCAGAAGTCGGAGCGGAGGGTGCTCGAGGCGGTGGCCGTCCAGGTCACCGGTGATCCCCAGCGCCTGACCGAGGCGGCCGGGGCCCGAGCAGAGTTGATCCGCACGCCCCCTGCGCTCGGCCATCACGTCCGTTCCCTCGAGCGGATCGAGCGCGCGGATGAGAACCCCCGTCCCCTCCCCCTCCCTGCCGGTGACGACGTTCAGGCACCAGTGGATCCCGTAGCTCAGGTAGACGTACGCGGCTCCTCCCGCTTGGAACATCGTCGCGTTCCGGGCGGTCTTTCCGATCCGCGCGGCAGCGTGCGAGGCCGGGTCGTGGGGACCGACGTAGGCCTCCGTTTCGACGATGACCCCCACAGTCTGCCGACCGTCGATCGAAGACGCAATGCGGCACCCCAGAAGATCCGGCGCGACCGCTTCGGCGGGGCGGTCGAGGAATCCGGCGGGAAGGCGTTCGGGGGGCAGGGGATCCCGGATACGGGAATGCCACGCCCAGGGCGTGGCATTCCTTTCCCTCATTCGCATCGCGGCAGCGGGTGCGGGTGGCGGGTGCCGATCAGCGGCTCGAGCTGCCCCTGCCGCCGCGGGTGCGCCGTCCACCCCTGCGCGCGGGACGGGACGGGGTCGCGTCCGCGCCTGCGTCCGACGCCCCGCCGGTGGCGGCACCGGCAGCGTCGCCGGCTCCGGGCGTCTCGCTGCCCGCGGCCACCCCGGCCGGCTGCTTCTCCTCTTCCCCCTGGTCGTCCTGCGACGCGGCCCGGCCCTGCCGCCGCTCGTAGTCGCTTCTCCACCCCTCGAGCACCTTCTCGGCGCGACGTGCCGGGATCACCTGTGCGACCCGGTCCGGGTCCGAGTGAAACGTCGGGAAGAGCCGGTCGCCGAACGCCTCGACGAGGCTCTCGGCCGTCTTCTTGCCGACGCCGGCGTAGCTGTTCGTGAGATACCGCACAACGGCGTCGGGATCCGTGGGGAGATTCATCTCCTCGACTGGGAGGCTCCCCCCGTCGTTCGAAGCCGGAGCGGCCCGCTCGCCCGCGCTCTCCTTCCGGGCGTCGCCGGAAGGCTTCGCGGAAGGCGTCCCTCCCAGCCCGACGGCCTGTCCCTCCAGAAGCGGCGGCGGCCCCGCGTCCGCGCCCCTGCGTCGCGACGTCCGCGGCGTGAGTCGGCGACCGGAGGCCGGACCCGACGGAGCAGGGGTGGCCGCGCGCTCGCGCACCCGGGACGCTTCGTCCGCCATGGCCACTTCCTCATCCCTGCCGGGCTCCTCCGCAGAAGGCGCCGCTTCCTGCGCGGTCTCACGCTGCGGCGCGCCTGCGCCGGCGGCCCTGAGCTCGACCTCGTAGTTGCCGTTGTCGCCCTTGCGGAGTTCGATCAGGCCGTCGTCGTGCGCCTGGCGCAGGAAGAGGCTGAACTTGCTGAAGCCGTGCTCCGCCTCGTCGAACGACGCGTCGATGGCCAGCATCTTCCGCTTGATGTCCGAGTCGCGCACGGCGTCGCCGCCCACCCGGCCCCCGAGCTCCTCGATGGCCTGCCGGAGGAGGCTCCACGCGCCCTCGATGCCCTCTTCGGCTTCATGCGCGATCGGCGCCTGCTGCGTCTGGTCCGGAATGCTCAGCTCGCCCTGCGGACTCTCCGTCCGCGCCTCGGCGCCCGCGGACGAACGCGACGAGCTTCTCCCTCCGCGGGAGCCGCGCCCCGACGAGGGACGCCGGGGTGCGGCGGCCGGCGCCGCTTCCCCCGAGGGAGCCCCGCGTCCGCTGGTCGGGTACACCTCGTACTGCCCGTTCTCCAGCCGCTTGAGCCGGACCAGGTTCTTGGAGGAGGCCTCGCTCAGGAAGCGGCTGAACTTGCTGAAGCCGAAGCTCGCCTCGTCGAAGCCCTGGTCGATCTCGAGCATGACCTGCTTGAGGCGGTCGGAGCGCATGACGTCCTTGCGCTTCACCATCTGCTCGAGCGCCTTCTCGATGAGGACCCACGGATCGGTGGCCGTCGTATCCGTGTCCGTCGTTTTCCGGAGGCCGGTGAGGGCGGTGTAGGAGTAGTACTCGTCGCAGTTCTGGACGAGGATGTCCGAGCTGGACTCCTGGATGCCGACGCCGATCACGTACTTGCCGTACTCCTTCAGCTTCAGCACGAGGCTCGAAAAGTCGCTGTCCCCGGTCAGGAGGATGTACGTGCCGATCTCGGGCCGGATGAAGATGAGCTCCATTCCGTCGATCGCCATCCGGATGTCCGTCGCGTTCTTCTTCGAGCTCCCGTACGCGGGGGCGAAGATGAGATCGATGGAGGCTTCGGAGAGCGGGACGATATACTGCGGATAGCGCCGCCAGTCCGCGTAGGCGCGCTGAACGGTGACCTTCCCCCGGATCACGTCCGAGTTCAGGAGGTTCTTCAGCTCCTTGGAAAGGTCGCTGCGCATTCCCATCGTGACGTTGTCGAAGTCGATGAGAAGGGCGGCGTTGGGAGCAGAAGACTGTACGGGCTGGGGGGCTCCCTCCATATGGGGAGCCCGGGTAAATGCCATCATGGTTCTGTTACACTCGCAGGTTGATTTTGCTTGACTGCGAGGCCTCCCCGCCCGTTCCACTCCGAAATGGGTTCGCCTCCTCGACGAGGAGCGCTGCCCAGGACGGACCTGGAAGGGGCCGGAGGGGCCTCAAAGATTATTTCCGACGATTCAACTCTTCCGCGCGAATCATGCGGACGAGCTCGACGCGTCGGACCTTGCCCGATCCCGTGCGGGGGAAGGTGTCGAAAAAGCGGACCAGATCGGGAATCTTGTAGTCCGCCAGCGTCACTCGACACCAGTTCTTGATTTCATCGCCGGTCACGATCGCCCCTTCGACCGGAACCAGTCCTGCGCAGATCGCTTCACCCAGAAGCTCGTCCGGGATGCCCACGACCGCTGCCTCCCGTACCGCCGGGTGTGCGTGGAGACGATCCTCCACTTCCCGGGGGTAGACGTTAAATCCGCCTCGTATAATAACTTCTTTCCGCCTGCCCACCAAATGGACGTACCCGTCGTCGTCGATGATCCCGAGGTCGCCCGTGAGCAGGAAGCCGTCCGGATCGAACGACCGGGACGTCTCCACCGGCTGGCGGTAGTAGCCGCGCATCACGCCCGGTCCCTTCACGGCGATTTCGCCCAGGCTCTCCACGGGAAGCTCGCTGCCGTCCTTCTCCAGCACGCGGATCGTCGTGTTCGGAAGCGGGCGCCCCACCGTGAAGCGCTGCTTCTCCCGGGGATCCTCCGGGTGCGTCATCGATACCGTGGACGCCGTCTCGGTGAGCGAGTACGCCACGTGCAGCCGCGGGCAGATCTCCCGGCGCACCTCGATGAGGAAGTCGTCCCCGACCGGCGCCCCGGCCACGATGCCGGTCCGCAGCGAGGAGAGGTCGCGCGGCCGACGCCGGTTTTCGTGGAGCTCGAAGACGAACGCCGTCGGCACGCCATGATGGACCGTCACGCGGTGGCGCTCGATCAGATCCAGCGTCGTCGCCTGGTCGAAGTCGTCCTGGAGAACGAGCGAGGCGCCGGAGAGGAGCGTTCCCAGCACGCCGGGGCCGATCCCGAAGACGTGGAAGAGGGAGCTGACGCCGATGACCCGGTCGTTCTCCGTCATCCCGATGCCCTGGGAGGTCGCCGCCGCGGTCTCGAGCAGATTGGCGTGCGTGAGCTCGACCCCCTTCGGCTTGCCGGTGGTCCCGGACGTGTAGAGGATCGCGAAGAGGTCGGCTTCGGCGTCGATTTCCGGCGCCGCGAAGTCGCGGCCGCCGCCCGCCGACAGCAGGTCCTCGAACTGGAAGATCCTGTCGTCGTGCCAGAGGTCCTCCTCGCCGACCGTCACCAGGTACCGGAGCTCGGGAAGCTCCGCCAGCAGCTCCTCGAAGAGCTGCAGGTAGTCGATTCCCCGGTGCGTCTCCATCGTCACCGCGGC
>JBBDIW010000082.1:6030-16872 GCA_040880165.1 Gemmatimonadota bacterium
CCTGCCCGTACGTCAGGACCTGCTCTCCCAGAACGAGAAACGGACGCTCGGGATCAGTGGTGGCCCGGTTGGAAAGGGCGCCGGCGACAGTGAGTCCGAGAGAGCGCTCAGTGAGCGCCATGGCACCTCCGTCGGGATGAACGCGCGAAGATCATCAAGATAAACCGTCCGGAAACTCCGTCAAAGTGAACCTCGTGCGGCGGCTGCGAAGGAAAGCAGTGCCTCGTTCACGATACCCTGCGGAACCGCGTGGACCCAGCCCGCTCCCTGATCCACCTGCCCGATCCCGGACAGGAGAACAAAGCGGGGAACCCCCTCGACGCTCTTCTTGTCCGACTTCATGAAGTGGAGCACTTCATCCGTTTCCAGGGAGGAGGAGGGCGTGACGGGAAGCTCCAGTCGACCCAGTACCCTCTTCAGCCGCTCGGACGTTCCATCCGCCGTCACGCCGACCTGCTCCCCGAGCCCGGTCTCAAGGATCATGCCGAGCGCCACCGCCGCACCGTGGGGAAGCGCGTACCCGCTGGACGCCTCGAGCGCGTGCCCGACCGTGTGCCCGAAGTTCAGGATCCGGCGCACTCCTCCCTCCCGCTCGTCGCGGCTGACGATCTCCGCCTTGAGGGCGATGGAGCGAAGCACCGTGCGCAGCACGGCGTCCGCCTCACCCTCCAGGATCTCCGGAGCGGCCCGGTCGATCCAGTCGAAGTAGTCCGCGTCCAGGATCGCGCCGTGCTTCACCGCTTCGGCCATGCCGTTCGCCCGCTCGGCTCGCGGCAGGCTCCCGATGACGTCCGGGTCGACCGCGACGAGCCGGGGAGGGTGGAACGCGCCCACCAGGTTCTTCCCGTCCGGCACGTCCACGCCGGTCTTTCCGCCCACGGAAGCGTCCACCATCGCGACCAGGCTGGTGGGCACCTGCACGACCGGCACGCCGCGCATGTACGTCGCCGCGACGAAACCCGCGAGATCCCCCGTCACCCCGCCCCCGACCGCGATCACCACGGAGTCGCGCCCGAAGCCGGCTGCGAGCATGGCGTCGGTGAGGGCACCCCACGTCCTGCGATTCTTCTCCTCCTCGCCTGCGGGGAAGGTGAAGAGTTGCGCGGGCATTCCCGCCTCGCGGAGTCGCCGCGCCGTGTCCGCCCCGTAGAGCGGGGCGACCGTGCTGTCCGAGATCACGGCGTAGCGGGAGGCGGGCGCGTGCCGCGCCACCAGTGCGGGGAGCGCATTGAGCACCGAGCGCCCGATCACGATGGGATATCCGTCCCGTTCGGTTCCCACTTCCACGAGGGAGAAACCGTCCCGGAGCCGGTCGCCCGCGGGGGCCTCGCTCACGGGCGCCCCGGCTGCGCGCGGGCGTCCACCGGATCCGACGCCCCGGCCCCCGCCCTCAGCAGCACCCCGGATCCCCCGTCGATCTCGATCTCCTCGATCGTGGCGCCGAACGGGAAGCGCCCGAGCGTCGGGGAGAGCGCGTCCATGAAGCGGCGGCGAGCCTCCGCGTCGTCCCATACCGAGACCCAGAGGAGAGCCGGTGCCGCGTCCGTCGAGACGAGGATGAAGCGATCTCCCCGAAGGCCGACCGCCGCCGCCCTGGACGCCCCGTGCTCCTCCAGCAGGATCTCCGTCTCGAGCCGGCCCATGTCGTTCCCGAAGAGCTCTTCGCTTCCCACCGGGGGGACGATCGTGATGTCGAGCGGCGGAAGCAGCCCTTCTTCGAGGGAGCGTTCCGGCTCGAGGACGTGACGCGTGGATCGTGGCAGAAACTCGCCCAGCGGCGCCGGCCTGCCGTCCTCCCTGCGCCAGAGCGCGTGCACGAATCCCGCTCCTTCGATATACGGGAAGAGCAGGGACTCGCGGATGATCCGCGGTGCGCCCGCGAGAACCGGATACTGATCCGACATCGCCGCCAGCGCGGGACGGCTCGTCTCGGCGAAGTCCGGAATGGAGGACAGGTCCACCGGCGAGCCCTGCAGCCGCTCCGTCATGTACTCGAGCATGACCAGGGTGGCGTGCCCTTCGATCGCCGCGTGCGCCGCCGCCCTCCGGTCGTTCCCCCTCTCCTTCGCGGTCAGCGAATCGAGCTGCGCGTGCTGGTCCTGCAGCGCGTGCACCAGCTCGTGGAGGAGAATCGCCTCCACTCCGGCCGTCGGCTGGTCCTCCATGATGAAGAGCGCGGTGGAGTCCGGGTCGTAGAAGCCCGCCACCTGTTCCGCGTAGACCGCCAGGAAGAGCTCCCGGAGATCGAGATCCTCCGGCACCAGCCCGAGCAGGGCGTAGCTCTGCACCACCCGGCGCGCTTCCTCTTCGGGGAGCTCCTCGTCCAGGCGGTGGCGGACGTAGCGCTGCAGCTCGTCGCGCGCCCGCCACTCGACCCGCACCGGTTCCAGCAGATTCAGCCCCGCGCGTTCCGCGAGCCCGGGAAGGAGCGCCGCGGCCATGGCGCCCAGCTCCGGATCCGACGACACCACCAGCGCGGTGTCGTGCTCTTCGGAGTGCCCGCAGCCGGCGAATATGAGAAAGAGGGCGACGGACAGCACGCGCCGGTGGATGCTTCGGGTCACGAATTCTCCTCGGAAGGAACGCTCGACGGGTCCTCTGGATACGGGGGCGGAAAGACCCTGCGGACTTCCGCCGGAAGGGGGGCGCTCGCTCGCCACAACTCCTGTACCGTCTTTCCGCTCTCCGGGTCCACCCTTCCCGGAACGACCTCGGCCATCGGTGCGAGAACGAACGCCCGTTCCTTCCATGCGGGATGCGGAATCACGAGACCCTCGTCGTGGATGGACCGATCGCCGAAGAGGAGGATGTCGATGTCGATGGACCGGGGGGCGCCACGGAAGGAGCGCACGCGCCCCGCGGCTCGTTCGATTCCGTGGATGAAGCGGAGCAGATCCGTCGGCGCGAGCGCGGTCCGTCCCACGAGAACGAGGTTGAGAAAGTCCGGCTGCTCCTCGAAGATCACGGCCGGGCTCTCGTAGATGGAGGAGACCGCCGTGACGGCGACCTTCTCCCCCAGGGCACGCACCGCCGCCGCCAGGTTCCCCCGCCGGTCCCCCAGGTTCGAGCCGAGCCCGAGAACGACGTCCTCCGTCAACCGTCGGATCCGATGCGGCCGTAGCGGTCGCGCAGCCGCACGACGTCGTCGAGATCGCCCGTCGATGCCTCCAGGATGTCGGAATCCGTCACCGCCTCGATCCGGTGGACCACACCGGGCCGGATCCGGAAGCTCTCTCCGGGCGCGAGCGCCACCGGCTCCAGCTCCTCGAGCGAGGGACCGGCCCAGAAACGGAGCTCGCCGGACAGCAGGAAGAGGGTCTCGTCCTTTCGCTCGTGATACTGGATGGAGAGGGCCTCGCCCGCGCGGACGTGCAGGATCTTGCCGACGTAGGCATCCGTGTGGGCCCAGATGATCTCATGGCCCCAGGGCTTCTCGTCCCTCCGCGGGTGGATCTTCAATGGGCAGTCCGGGTCATGGGATCCTCGAATTCGGTTGGGGTGCGCGCGCGCGGAGGCAACGGCGCTTCCGCACTCAAATGTTGAGGAAAAGTCGGAAGGCCGCCACCCCGCCTCACCGCGGCCCGCTCCGCACCGTCCTCCGGGCCGCCGCTCTGGACAACCGGTTGGCGCGGACACAGTTTGTGACTCCCCGACCCGACCCTGAGCAGATCCCGAGCGCGATCGGACCCGCGCGCAGCCCTCGGGGTATCTCGTGAAGCTGCAGTTCAGGTGGACGACCCTCAATCCCGACAGGAAAGCGAGCCCGTGCCGAAGAAGCTTCTGAGCCTACGCGTTCTCTGGCTCGCCCTCCTCTTCCTCGTGGCAGGAGGAGCGGGGCTGGCCTGGGGCTCGTGGAAGAATCTCTGCGTCGCCTGCCCCTCGGTGGCGGAGATTCACACCTGGGAGCCCCAGCAGACCAGCAAGGTCTACAGCATGCGGGGGGACCTCATCGCCGAGCTGGGCATCGAGCGCCGCACCCCCGTCTCGATCCACGCCCTCCCGGGGTTCGTGCCGCAGGCGTTCATCGCCGTGGAGGACAATCGCTTCTACAGCCATCCCGGGTACGACGTGCGCGGTATCGCGCGCGCGGCGTTCCGCGCCGCCACGCGCCGCTCCTTCGGCGGCGGCGGCGGCAGCACGCTCACGCAGCAGCTCGCGCGGCAGATGTTTCCCACCTACCTGCCGTCCGAGAAGCAGATGATCCGAAAGCTCCGGGAGCTCCAGGTCTCGCTGGAGCTGGAAGAGGCGTACACGAAGGACGAGATCCTGGAAGCGTACATGAACCAGGTGAACTTCGACGTGGGGTACGGAATCCAGACCGCCTCGCGCAACTACTTCGGGAAGAACGCGTCCGAGCTCAATCCGGCGGAAGCCGCCCTTCTCGCGGCGATCGTCAACCGCCCCCGGTACTACAACCCCTTCCGGCAGCCCGCCCATGCGCTCGGGCGTCGCAACTTCGTGCTGGACCGGATGGCGCAGGTCGGCTTCCTTGACGAGGCGGAAGCACGGGAGTGGAAGGAGCACCCCCTGCCCGACGAGAACGGCGCGGTCGCGAGCTCCGATATCGCGCCCTACTTCGTGGAGTGGGTGCGCATCGAGATGGAGAACCGCTACGGCAATCAACTCTACACAGCCGGGCTCCGGATCTTCACGACGCTCGACGTCCCGATGCAGCAGGCGGCGGACGCCTCCATGAAGCGGGGTTTCGAGGCCATCGAGTCGCGTCCGGGATACCCGCACCCGAAGTACTCGGAATTCGAGGAGGCCGGGCAGTTCGCCGGGGCCCGCACTCCCTACGTGCAGGGCATGTTCATCGCACTCGATCCGCAGACCGGAGCGGTGCGCGCCATGGTCGGCGGTCGCGACTTCGCCCATTCCCGGTTCAACCGCGCCACGCAGGCGCTCCGCCAGCCGGGTTCCGCATTCAAGCCTTTCGTCTACACGGCGGCGATCAGCAGCGGCATCCCGGCGTCGCACATCCTGGTGGACGCCCCGGTGGTCATGGAGCAGCAGACCGGCGAGGAGTGGAGGCCCCAGAACTTCACGCAGGAGTTCGGCGGGGCGATGACGATCCGGGAGGGCCTGCGCCGCTCCATCAACATGATCGCCATCAAGCTCGCGAACGACGAAGTGACGATGGAGACGGTGGCGCAGACGGCAAACCGGATGGGGCTGCGGACGCACATTCCCCGGGTTCCGGCTTCCGCGATCGGCGCGGCCGACGTCTACCCCATCCAGATCGCCGAGGCCTATTCCGCCTTCGCGACGCTCGGCACCAAGATCCGTCCCTTCCCGATCCTGCGCGTGGAGAGCGCGGAAGGTCAGGTGCTCTGGGAGCCGCAGCCCGAACGGACGCAGGTGCTGGACAGCCTGACCGCGCGGATCATGGTTTCACTCCTGGAAGACGTCGTCAGCCACGGTACCGGCTACGTCCCCATCCGCGGCTCCGGCGTGCTGCCGTACTCGGTGCCCGCGGCCGGAAAGACGGGGACGACCAACAACTCGACGGACGTCTGGTTCGTCGGCTTCACGCCCAACCTCCAGGCCGCCGTCTGGTTCGGGATGGATCAGCCGGCCCGGATCCGCAACGGGGCGACCGGCGGCGGCGACGCAGCCCCGGTCTGGGCGGACTTCATGCGCCGCGTGTACGTCGGAGAGGAAGAGGACAACGGGGACACCGAGCCGCAGGGCATCCTCCCGATTCCGGACCCCTGGCCGATGCTTCCGGGCCTGATCACGCGCCGCGTGGACGACAAGTCGGGCAAGCTGGCCTCCGCCTGGTGCTCCCCCGACAACGCATACGAGGAACTCTTCATCCCCGGCACGGAGCCCACGGAAGTCTGCGACGAGAGCGGTTCCTCCCTCTTCGGGACGCCGAGAGTCCGGTGGTAGCGAGGGACGAAGTGAACGGAGAAGAAGAAGCAGGCACGGGATCTGCAGCACAGGAACCCGGGTCCGGAGCGCCGGTCGGAATCTTCCTCTTCGACACGAGCCACCACGCGCTCTGGGCGGAAGAAGTCGCCCGCGAGCTCGGCGTTCCGGTCGAGGTCGTTCCGGCCCCCCCGGAAACCGGCGCGAAGTGCGACCTGGCGCTCCGCACGCTCGAGGCCAGCGTCCAGCGACTCGTCGCGTCCTACCGCGAAGAAGGAATCGCGTTCAGACTCTACGTCTGATGAAGTCGAACGCTGTCCGGAGGTATGTGCAGTGAAGTTCGTCCCTGCTGCAGCCATCGCCGCGCTCTTGATCGGGGCCGCGCCCGTCCACGCGGCGCCCCAGAGCGTCCGCGGAATTTCGGACCTCCCAGAGGTGGATCGACTCGCGGAGGGAGACGCCCTCCACCGCGGACTCCGTCCCCTCGAAGCCCTCGACGTCTTCGCGGAGATCCTGGAAGTCGACCCGCATCACTTCGGTGCGCTCTGGAGGAGCGCCCGGTCCAGCGTTTCGCTGGGCATGCTCGCCCCTTCGGAAAGCGCCCGGCAGCAGCGGTATCGGGAGGCGGAAGGGTACGCGCGCCGGGCCCTGGACGTCGATGCGGATCGCGCGGAAGGCCATCTCTGGCTCTCGATCGCTCTGGGACGCCGGGCGCTGAACGAGGGGATCCGCACCCGGATCGGGCTCGCACGCGAGGCGCGCGGGGAGGCGCGTTTCGTTCTGGAAGCGGACCCGCAGAACGCGGGTGCGCATCACGTCCTCGGCCAGTGGCACGCCGAAGTCATGCGAGCAGCTGGAATCAGCCGCTTCGTGGCACGACGGCTGCTGGGGGGCCGCGAGCTCGACGAAGCAAGCTGGGAAGCGGCCGAAGAGCACCTGCTGGAGGCGGTTCGACTCGCTCCGGAAACGCTCATTCACCACCTGGAACTGGGACGCCTCTACCTGGACACGAAGCGACCGGACGAGGCCCGGAGCGAGCTTCGCGAAGTCCTGGAACGTCCGGCACTGGAGCCGACGGACCCTCTCCACAAGCAGAAGGCTCAGGACCTGCTTCGCGCGCTGTCCTGACGGCCCCGCGGAAGCCGGCATCATCGCCCCCCGCGGCCCGCCGTACGGCGTCAGGAAAAACGCTTCCGCGCGCCGTGCATCGCTTCGTCCACGCGCCCCTTCACGTCATCCGCGATCTCCTCCCACCGATCGGACGTGCCGTCCTTGATCCGGTGGGTCGCCTTCTTCAGCCGCTTGCGGGTCTTCTGCCCGCTCGCGGGTGCGAGAAGCACGGCGGCGCCGGCCCCGATCGCCAGTCCGAGCATCATTCCCGAGATGAAATTGACCAGCCGGGTATCGTCGTCGTCGTACTCCATCGGGCTCGCTCCTGATCTGGATTTCGATTTCTTCCCGCGCGTCGTGCCCGGGTGATGTTCCTGCTGCTTCACCAGTACACGGGAGCGCCCCGGCTGTGCCCCGAGGGAAATCAAGATTCTCGCCATGGATCGTCTTCCGTTAGATTCGCTGCACGCGGAACTCCCGTGCATCGGCATCAGCAAGATGGGTGCCTTGAGGATGCTCCCGCGCCGCGTATATTAACCCGCGCTTCAGCCCGGTCCGTGGTGCACCGCTCGGGCCCGAGCTTTTCCGGATCGCCACTCCTCGAGGAGACGCAGGATGGAACACAGGGAACGAAACGAACGGGAAGTCGCATTGCCCGCTTCGGCTCTGGTGGAACTGCGCCGGGCCCTTCGCCGGGAGGCTGGCCCACTGGCGACCACGCACGCGCTCCACGCAGCGGGTTTCGACGCGGGCAGCGCCCTGCACACGATGTTCGCGGCGGGCACGAGCCGGCCGCTCGCCACGCTGAGCGAAGAAGCTTTCTGGGACGGGCTCCGCGATTTTCTCGGCAGGCGCGGGTGGGGAACGCTGAAGCACGAGCGGGTGCACCCGGCGCTCGGAATGATGACGAGCAGCGACTGGGCGGAAGCCGGCCACGAGGTCTCGGAGCGGCAACCTTCGTGCGCGTTCACCTCGGGAATGCTCGCCAGCATCCTCGGTGAGGTCGCCGGCGGTCCCATCGCGGTGCTCGAAGTCCAGTGCCGCTCCCGCGGGGACGACGCCTGCCGGTTCGCCATGGGCTCCGAGACGGCGGTCCACGAGCTGTACGGGAAGCTCCTCGACGGGGCCGCCCTGGAGGTCTCGCTGAGGGAGCTGTGATCGACGGTCGCGTCGCGCGCGTCCGTTCGGCACGAGCAGGAACCGGAGGCCGGGCGGGTGTGTGGCCATGGCGGGCGCGGATGGGCCCCCGGAGCATCGATGCGCGTTCTCGGTATTGATTTCGGGGAGCGCCGCGTCGGCGTCGCCGTCAGCGACGCCACGGGCACGCTGGCCTCTCCCCTGCCGACCCTCCGGCGCCGTGCGGGCAAACGCCCGCCCATCCGGGCGCTCGAAGAGCTGGCGGAGGCGTGGGAGGTGGGCGCCGTGGTCATGGGGCTCCCCCTCGACCTGTCGGGGAACGAGACGGAATGGAGTCTGCATGTCCGGGAAGTCGCGGGTGAGCTGGGCAGGCGGCTGAACGTGCCGGTGCACTTCGTGGACGAGCGCATGACCTCCGTGCGCGCAGAACGGACGATCCGCAGCCTCGGACTGCCGAAGCACAAGCGGGAAGAAAAGGAGAGGATCGACCGGACCGCCGCGATCCTGATTCTCCAGGCGTGGCTCGACGCCGAGGGCCGACGACAGGAGCCCCAATGAGGAGCGGAGACTTCATGCACGTACGTGTCGCGGCACTGGTCGCGCTTCTGACGCTCGGCGGCTGCCGCGGCGGCGATCCGGAGCTCGTCGAGCTCACGGTTCCCTCCGGGGCCAGCTTCTCCCAGGTGGTGGACACGCTGGCGGCGCGCGATCTCGTGCGCTCTCCGAGAGTTTTCCGCGCGTATGCCCGGATTCGTCGGAACGACCGGAACGTGCGCTCCGGAGCGTACGTCTTCGAACAGGGGGAGCGCTGGGGTTCCATCCTGGACGACCTCGTCGCGGGGCGGGTGGTGACCACGGGGATCACCATCCCCGAGGGCTTCACGCTGAAGCAGATGGCGGAGAGGATCGCGGGCGTGACGATGCTCGATCCCGACAGCGTGCGGGCGCGCCTTGAGCAGGAATCCCACGAGCGCTGGGACGTCCCGGGACCGGGCCTGGAAGGATACCTCTTCCCCGACACCTACCGCTTCGCGTCCGGCACGGCGCTCGAGACCGTGATCGGAACCATGGTTCAGGAGTACCGGAAGCAGTGGACGCCGGAACGACTCGCGCGGCTGGAAGAGCTCAAGATGAGCCAGCACGAGATCAGCACCCTGGCGTCCATCATCGAGGCCGAGGCCGTGCGGAACGAGGAGATGCCGATGATCTCCGCCGTCTTCCACAACCGGCTGCGCCTGGGCTACCTCCTGCAGGCGGACCCGACCGTCCTCTACGCGCTGGGCGGTCACCGTCCGCGCCTGCTCTACGCCGCCATCGATTCGGTCGCGGACAACCCGTACAACACGTACACGCAGCGCGGCCTCCCCCCGGGGCCCATCGGCGCCTTCGGAGAGCGGGCGCTCGAGGCGGCGCTTTCCCCGCTCGACACGAACGTGCTCTACTTCGTCGCCCGCCCCGATGGTACGCACATCTTCACGCGGTCGCTCGTCGAGCACAATCGCGCGCGGGTGCAGGTCCGGGAGGAGCAGGGACGAAACGACCACTGAGGCGCCTCGCTGGCCGCCCGCTCCGTCCGGGTCCCACTGATCTCATGATCGCTGCAGATCTCTCCCGCGCCCTCCGCCTGATCGTGATCACCGACCGCGCGCTCTCCGCCCCCCGCTCGATCGAGCAGGTCGTGGAAGGCGCCCTGGCCGGCGGCGCCCGCGCCATCCAGCTGCGTGACAAGCACGCGACTGCCCGCGAGCTCCTCCAATCGGCCGTCCGACTGCGGCAGCTCACCCGTGCCGCGGGAGCCCTCCTCTTCGTGAACGACCGCTTCGATGTTGCACTGGCGGCCGGCGCGGACGGCGTTCACCTCGGCCCCCACGATCTCCCCGTCGCGGAGGTGCGCGCCGTGGTCCCGCCCGCCTTCCTCATCGGCTACTCCACGGACGAGGTCGACTCCGCCCTCCGCGCAGTGGAGGACGGCGCCGACTACATCGGCTGCGGCGCGGTCTTCCCCACCACCGGGAAGGCGGATGTCGGGGAGGTCATCGGCGTCGAGGGGCTGCGGAGGGTCGTGGAGGCGGTTCCGGTACCGGTCGTCGGGATCGGCGGGATCTCGGTGGAGAACGTCGCGGACGTCAGAGCGACGGGGGCCGCGGGCGTGGCGGTGATCGGAGCGGTCGTGCGTGATCCGGAGGGGGCAGCGAGGAAGCTGATCGGGTAGCGGAGGAGGCTCAGCCAGACGGTGCGGGCTGCGGGGCGGAGAAGGAGCGAAGCGCGTTCAGGAATCCGGCGGCGGAGAAGGGCCGAAGCGCGTTCGGTAATCCGGCGGATTCGAGTGACGCCGCGATGTGCCGCTTGTCCCTTTCTGGTCACTCTCGGCGCCGGACTCGTCTTGTTCACGATGGGTGACAAATACGGTCCCCAACTGGACATTCTCGGCGGGATTCACCACGAGAATGTACACTTGATGGATAAATAACGCCGCCAAGTGGTCATTCTTCGATTTTCCCGCCGCTCGTGTACACTTGGGGGCACCCTTCTTCGTGACTGCCCCCTCCCCTTCTTCCCGATCAAGATCGTTGAAGCCGCCGACGCCGGATGAAGACCCGCCTACACATCCGGGGCGATCCGCCGTCCCTCGGGGGCATCGGCGTGGGTGCGGAACTGCGGCTCGTGCTCTTCCCCGTCGAAGGGCACCGCTTGCGTTGCGCGGGTGCGGGGGCACTCTGCGGG
>JBBDIW010000083.1:0-2319 GCA_040880165.1 Gemmatimonadota bacterium
CCGAAGCGCTGAAGGAGTGGGAGCGCTCCCTCCGTCCTCACGGGATCGAGTACGCGCTGGTGGACACCGACCAGTCCTTCTCGATCGCGCTGCGGGCGTATCTCCGGAAGAGAGAGCGGCTCGGATGAGTTCCGTCACCGACCCCCGCGCGCTACGCCCACGGGCCCGCTGAGCCATGGGATTCCTGAACCCCCTCTTCCTGCTCGCGGCCGCGGCCGTGGCGGTCCCGCTGATCCTCCACCTTTTTCACCGGCACGAGAGCCGCAGGATCGCCTTTCCGGCCCTCCGCTACCTGCGCCGCACCCGGAAGGATCACGCCCGCACGATCCGGCTCCGGCAGCTGCTCCTGCTTCTGCTGAGAATCTCGACGATTCTCCTGCTGGTGGCCGCCGGCTCCCGTCTCTTCGTTCCCGGCACCGGCGGGGAGCATCCCCCCACGGCGCTCGCCATCGTTCTCGACAACTCGATGAGCTCGGGCGCCATCCTGGAGGACGCGCGCCAGCTGGACCGACTTCGCGCGCTCGCCCTCGCCAGCGTCGACCGGGCGAATCCGGGGGACCGCATCTGGGTCCTGCGGGCGGGAGAGCCGTGGGACGTCGCGACGCCCGGCAACGCGGAGGAGGCGCGCCGGAAGATCCTCGAGACAGGGGTCAGTGCCGCCCCCGCGAGTCTCCCGGGGGTGCTGGAGCGGGCGGGTTCGCTCGTGGCGGGGGCGGATTTCGACCAGGCGGAGATCCACCTTCTTTCGGACCTTCAGGCTTCGGCCTTCCCGCGGGACGCCCCGCTCTCCCTCCCCCCCGGCGTCCGGCTCGTGGTTTATCGGCCGTCGGTCGCGCCCCCGGAAAACCGCCACCTCTCCGACCTGGAGATCGGGGGCGGCCTCACGCCGCTGGCGGGCGAGCGCACCGCGATCAATGCGCGGGTGGAAGGGGACGGGCCGGTCGAGGATCTTCCGGTGCGGCTCGTCTGGGGGGACCGCGTGCGCGGAGCCGCGGAGGCGGGAAACGACGGGTACGTTCTCGTGCCGGCGGGCCCCTTCCCGGAAGGATGGACCAACGGGTACCTCGAGATCGACCCCGACGCGCTCCGCACCGACGACCGCCGCTACTTCGCCTTCCGCGTGCGTCCGCCCCCCCGGGTCGTCGTCGCTGGCGAGGCGGCGTACTTCCTCTCCTCGGCGCTCGACGTGCTGGAGGAGGGCGGCCGCGCCGCCGTCTCCGATCCCGCGGAGGCCGACGTGCTGATCTCGGTGGCGGGAGCGGGCGTCGACACCCGGAGGAGCGGGACTGCGGCAATCGTCGTTCCGCTCCTCGACGAGACGCTCCTGCCGGCACTCAACCGCAGGCTGGCGACGGCCGGGATCCCCTGGCGGTACGACGCGGCGGACGCGGCGGGCGAGGTGCGCGTGCAGGAGCAGGAGCTTCCCCACGACCTGAGTCCGGTGCGGGTGTTCCGGCATTTCCGGCTGACGCCGACCGCGGCGGACGCGGGCGCGCGGGTGCGGGCGACCCTCGCCACCGGGCACCCGTGGATCGTATCGGGAGACGCCCCGGCCGGCGCCTACCTCCTCTTCGCGTCTCCGCTGGAACCCGAGGCGACGAACCTTCCCGTCACCGCGCCCATGATCCCCCTCCTGGAGTGGCTCCTCGGTCAGTGGGCGGCACCGGGCCGACCGGACGGCGGGGGCGTGGCCGGCGAGCCGATCCGCGTTCCCCGGGAAGCGACAGCAATCCGGACGCCGGAGGGAACGCTGCACGCCCTCGACGGTACGCAGTCCTTTCGCAGAACCGGAGAGGTGGGAATCTACGAACTGTTTCGGGGAGATTCCCTGCTCGAACAGGTCGCGGTGAACGCGCCGATCGATGAGTCCCGCTTGACCCGCATCGATCCCCGGACGCTCCTCGAAGCGACAGGAACGGAAGCGACCGTCGTGGAAAGCCAGCGGGCCTGGGAACGGGCCATCCTGCAGGGAGACGAGGGCGCGGAAATCTGGCGACCCCTCCTCTTGCTGGCCCTCGTCCTCCTTCTGCTCGAAAGCTGGATCGCCGCCGCCGGACCGGGGTTCCGGAAGGAACCTCCCGCAGACGCCGCGCACCCCTTCCGCCGACCGCTGAAACAGACTCGATAAGTGTCACGCTCCGGATCTCCCATACTCGAAGGGATGGCGTCCACGCCGTCCCATGCCACACTGCTCGCCTCGCTTCCACATGCGGGAGCGCACCTTCTGGTGGGGGGCGCGTGCGGCTCCTCCGCATCCGCCTTCGTCGCGACGCTGCACGAGGAGACCGGCTCGAGGGTCGTCGTTGCCGTCGCGGAGGA
>JBBDIW010000083.1:2419-14169 GCA_040880165.1 Gemmatimonadota bacterium
TCGCGACGCTGCACGAGGAGACCGGCTCGAGGGTCGTCGTTGCCGTCGCGGAGGACTCCGGGCAGGCGGCGGCGATCGAGGCGGACCTGGACGCGCTCCTTGGCGAGGGGGTCGCACACGGTTATCCCCAGCGGGAGGCGCTGCCGTACGAGTCCGGCGAGCCGCACATCCGTGTCGCGGGGCTGCGCGTCGAGGCAGTCGAAGCGCTGTTCAGCGGCCGAACGCGTCTTCTGGTGACGACGCTGCGTGCGCTCCAGGAGCGGGCGGCGGTCCCGGAGCGGCTTGCCCGGCTGCGCCTCACCATCCGGGTCGGCGACGAGCCGGGCTTCGGGGAGACGATCCGGACGCTCGAGGCGCGCGGCTTCCAGCGCACGGGGCTCGTGGAGGAAGTGGGCCAGTTCGCCGTCCGGGGAGGGCTGCTCGACGTCTTCTCGTTCGGCACGACGGACCCGGTGCGGGTCGAGTTCTGGGGAGACGAGATCACGTCCATCCGGCTCTTCGACATTCTCGACCAGCGCTCCACCCGCGACGTGGCCGAGGTGCACCTGCTCCCCATGGACTTCCCCGCGGAGGAAGACACCTCCGACGGCGGGCTCGCGGCGGAGCCCGGCCCCCTCGTCTCGCGCTCGCTCCTGGACCTCCTTCCGGAAGAGGCGCTCATCGTCTCGATGGAAGGGGAACGGGCGGCCGGCACGCCGGCGGCCGTCGATCCGGCGGAAGGAGCCCGGCGCATCGAGCGCGACGTCGCCCACACCTGGGAACAAGTGCAGCAGGCATACCTCGAGAGGAAGGAGGAAGGGCGCGACCCCCGCCCGCCGGAGGAACTCTTTCTCACGCCAAACGAGATGCGCGACCGGCTCCGTGCCCACGCGCGGATCACGCTCCGGGAGCCGCAGGGAGGAGAGATCGACCTCGGCGCCGAGCCGGCGCCCATCATCGAGCGGAACATCCCCCTCCTCGTCCAGCTCCTGCGGGAAGGGGCAGGAATGGGACACCGGACCCTCATCCTGTGCGACAACGACGGTCAGGTGCACCGGCTCGAGGAGATCCTCCGGGACTCAGGGGGCGTGCCCCCGGGAACCAGCCTGGCCATCGGCTCCGTCGATCGCGGCTTCGTGCTTCCCCACGCCATTCCACCGCTGCGCGTCTACACCGACCACGAGATCTTCCGGCGCGGACGCCGGCTCCGGCGCGGGCGCCGCTTCCACGGCGCCGTGGCGCTGGAGAGCCTCGCCCAGCTGACTCCCGGCGACTACGTGGTGCACATGGACCACGGCATCGGGAAGTTCCGGGGGCTCGAGCGCATCCGCGTCGGCGGGGAGGAGCTCGAGGCGCTGGCGGTGGAGTACGCGGGAGGCGAGGTCCTCCGGCTCCCTGTCTACCGGCTCGACCTGATCGAGCGTTGGGTCGGGGAGACGGACGAGATGGAGCCCCCGCAGGTGCACAGGATCGGCGGCAAGCGGTGGAAGACGCTCCGGAAAAAAACCGAGGAGGCCATCGAGAAGATGGCCGCCGAGCTCCTCCAGCTCTACGCGGAGCGGGAGACCGCGGGCGGCTATACCTTCTCGCCGGACACCCGCTGGCAGAAGGAGATGGAGTCCTCCTTCCTCTTCGAGGACACGCCGGACCAGCGCAAGGCGACCGTCGACGTGAAACGCGACATGGAGGCGTCGCTCCCGATGGACCGCCTGGTCTGCGGCGACGTCGGGTACGGGAAGACGGAAGTGGCGATCCGCGCCGCGTTCAAGGCCGTGCAGGACGGCAAGCAGGTCGCGGTGCTCGCCCCCACCACGATTCTCGTGGAGCAGCACCGCCACACCTTCGAGGAGCGACTGGCGGACTACCCCGTGCGAATCGGAGGGCTGAGCCGCTTCCGCACGCCGAAGGAGCAGAAGGAGATCCTCCTGGGGGTGGAAAAGGGGGAGGTCGACATCGTGATCGGGACCCACCGCCTCCTCTCCCCGGACGTCCACTTCGCGGACCTGGGGCTCCTCATCATCGACGAGGAGCAGCGCTTCGGCGTGAAGCACAAGGAACGACTGAAGAGCCTGCGCACGTCGATCGACGTGCTGACGCTCACGGCCACGCCGATCCCGCGGACGCTGCAGCTCTCCATGGCCGGACTCCGGAGCCTTTCGCTCATCCAGACGCCTCCCAGGGACCGGCTCCCGATCATCACGCAGCTCATTCCCTGGAGCGACCGGATCCTGCTGGAGGCGATGGGGCGCGAACTCGATCGCGGCGGCCAGGTCTTCTTCCTGCACAACCGCGTCGAGACGATTCACACCCTGGCCGAGCGGGTGCGGAAGCTCGCCCCGGAGGCGTCGGTCGTGGTCGCGCACGGGCAGATGTCCGCGCACGACCTGGACGAGGCGATGCGGTCGTTCGTGGACGGCGAAGTCGACATCCTCGTCTGTTCGTCCATCATCGAGAACGGGCTGGACGTGCCCAACGCCAACACCCTGATCGTGGACCACGCGGACCACTTCGGGCTCGCACAGCTCTACCAGATCCGGGGCCGGGTCGGGCGGTCGGACCGACGCGCCTACTGCTATCTCGTCGTCCCCGACCACATGAACGAGGACGCGGAGCGGCGGCTGAAGGTCCTGGAGCACTTCACGGAGCTCGGAAGCGGGTACGCCGTGGCGCTCCGGGACCTCGAGCTGCGGGGCGCGGGCAACCTCCTGGGTGCGAACCAGTCCGGTTTCGCGCACGCCGTCGGAATGGACACCTACCTGCGCCTGCTGCAGAACACCGTCCGCAGGCTGCGGGAGGGAGGGGAGCCGGACGACACCCCGCGCGGGGATCCCGACATCTCCCTGGCGGGCTCGGCCTTCCTGCCCGACGAATACATCACGGACTCCGGCCAGAAGCTCCACCTGTATCGCCGTCTCTCGAAGTTCTCGCGGCAGGACGAAGTGGACGACCTCCGCAGGGAGATGCGCGACCGCTACGGCCCGCCCCCCCCGGAAGTGGAGCGGCTCCTCGACGCGCATACCCTCCGGCTGTTGGGGCGCGAGCTCGGGATCGAGCGGATCTTCATTCGCGAGAGGGAGGGACGTGTTACATTCCGTCCGGAGGTCGTCCCCAGGATGACCGATTTCGACCGCCCCTTCCGTGATCGCCAGGTGGAAGTGGAGATCGGCCGGATGGCACCGCTTTCCCTCCGGCTGCGCCAGGTCGGTCCGGAACCGCTGACGTCGACGCTCATCCGGGCGCTTTCGATTCTCATAGAAGACAGGGCGAAGGCGGCCTAGATTGGCGGGCAGTGGCCGCTCCCCAAGGTCGCGCCGCACCAGCCGGACCCCGGCTGCACCACCGGGAGAAGCTACGTGGATGAACCGCGCTTCCCCATTTCGAACACTTCGTAAGGAGAAGGTTGATGAGTGGATTTCGCGGGTTGTTGGCCCTCGCCCTGATCGTCGCCCTCGCGGGCTGCGACGATTCGAGCACCGTGGCGAAAGCCGCCGGACACGAGCTGTCCGTCGAGGACGGGGTCGCGCTGCTAGGCGATCGGACGGAGCTCCCGAACGAGCCCGAGGTCGCCGAGGCCCTCGCCAACATCTGGGTCGACTACATTCTCCTGGCCAATCTCGCCATGGACGATTCGACCTTCGCGTCCGTCGACTTCTCTCCGGCCGTGCGTCCGGAGATCGAGCAGGAGCTCGTGTACCGGCTCCGGCAGGAAGTGGTTCAGGTCGACACGATGATCGGCGAAGACGAGCTCCGGACGCTGTACGCGGAGCGCGCGCCGGGAGCCGAGGTGCGCGCACGGCATATCCTGCTCGACTTCCCCGAGGGCGCGACCGAGGAGCAGCGCGACAGCGTCCTCGCCCTGGCCGGAGAGCTGCGGAGCCGCGCAGTGGGCGGCGAGTCGTTCGCGACGCTGGCCGAGCAGTTCAGCTCGGACCTGGGGAGCGCCCGTCAGGGAGGCGACCTCGGGTTCTTCGACCGGAACCAGATGATCGAGCCTTTTTCGGACGCCGCGTTCGCGCTCCAGCCCGGCGAAGTGAGCGAGCCCGTGGAATCCATCTACGGAATCCACGTCATCCGCGTGGAGGAGCGCAGGTCCCCCGACTTCGATGAGGTGCGGGAAGCCTTCCTGGCCCAGCTCCGCAGCGAGCGGATGAACGAGGCCGAGCTCGCGTACCTGGAAGGGCTCGAGGAAGCAGCGAACATCCGCATCGCGGACGACGCGTTCGACGAGATCCGTTCGCTGGCTCAGCGGCCGGAAGCGTCGCTCTCCGCCCGGGCCGGCCGGAAGGAGCTGACGTCGTACGAAGGCGGCGCGTTCACGGCGGCCGATTTCCAGGAATTTCTCCAGGCACGGCCCCCCACGTTCGCGCTCCAGGTGCAGCAGGCCGCCGACGAGGACCTCGAGGAGATGCTGAAGTACGTCACCCGCAGCGAACTGCTCGTGCGGGAGGCCCTGCGCATGGAGCTCGACCTTTCCGACGAGGAGAAGGCCGAGATGGAGGAAGCGGCACGCACCGGCTTCGGCACGTCGGCGCGCGGCGCGGGGCTCCACAACATCGCCGTGGAGAACGGCGAGTCCCGCAAGGAGGCGATCGACCGCGTGATCATGGAGAGACTGCGGAACCTCGTATCGGGACAGGGGGACGTCATCCCACTGGGGCCGCTCGCGTTCACGCTGCGGAAGGACCACGACGCGGAGGTGAATCCGCGGGGCGTGGCGAAACTCGTGGAGCGGATCGCGGAAGTGCGCGGGCCCGAGCCGGAGCTCCCCGACTTCCTCAGAGAGCCGGCGCCGGAAACGCCCTGATCCGGCCGGAACTCCGTATCCTCCGGGGGTTTACATGCATCCTCGGAGGGTACGGCCCGCCGGAAGCATTCAGGATCACTCAACAGGTGGATCGACGTGAAGAATTCATGGTGTGACCGAACCGACGCACTCCCGGCGAACGGCCGTGGATGCCGCGGCTTCGCTTGCGCGCTGCGCTCCGGAGCGATGGCGCTGGTCGCCGCCCTCGTGCTCGTTGCGCAGGCGGCGGGGCAGGAGCCGCAGGGGCCCGGCGCGGTGGCCTTCGGTGACACGGACCTCGTGGACCGGATCGCCGCGGTCGCGGGGGATTCGATCATCCTGCTCACGGAGATCGAGGAGCAGCTCCTGCGCATGCAGGCGAGCGGCATGGAGATCCCCGACGACGAGGCGGCGATGCGCCAGCTTCGTCTCGAGGTACTGGAAAGCCTCATCAGCCAGCAGCTGCTGCTGCAGGCGGCGGCCCAGGACACGATGATCGATGCCGTCCCGGCGGATCAACTGGACCGGCTCGTCGAGCAGAACCTGGAGGAGCGCACCCGCTCCTTCGGTTCGCAGGAAGCGCTCCAGAGCGCTCTGGCGGCACAGGGGCAGACGCTGACCTCGTACCGCGCGTCCATCGCGGACGACCTCCGGCGCCAGTACCTGATGAGCCAGTACTTCGAGAGAAAGCGACGGACGATGCGCGTTCCGGCTGCCAGCGAGGCGGAGATCCGCGAGTTCTACGAGGCGCAGCGCCACCTCCTCGAACGCCGGCCCGCCACCGTCACCTTCCGCCAGGTCCTGGTCCAGCCCCAGCCGTCCGATTCCGCGCGCGCCGCGGCGCGTGCCGAGGCCGAGCGCGTGCTGGGGCTCCTTCGCGCAGGAGAGGACTTCGAGACGCTCGCGCGGCGGCTTTCGCAGGATCCGGGATCCCGTGCGGAGGGGGGGGATCTCGGGTGGTTCCGCCGCGGGACGATGGTGGACGAATTCGAGGACGTGGCCTTCGCCATGCCTCCGGGCGCCACCAGCAACGTGGTCGAGACGCAGTTCGGCGCCCACATCATCAAGGTGGACCGGGTGCGGGGAAGCGAGCGCAAGGTGCGCCACATCCTCTTCACGGCCGAGGTCGGTGAAGCGGACCTGGATCGGGCCCGCGCAACGGCCGACGAGATCCGGCGGCGGCTCGAAGCCGGCGAATCGATGCGGGCGCTGCGCCGCGACTTCCCGACGCCGAGCCAGACGATGCCCGACTCGCTGGACGTTCCGCTGGACCAGCTGGGCAACCTGCCCCCGCAGTACGGCGCGCTCCGCGACGCATCGGAAGGCGACATCCTGGGGCCGCTCGTCATCGGTCCGCAGGGCAGGCAGATCGTGGCGGTGGCGCGCGTGGACGAAGTGCGCCAGGAAGGCGACTTCACCTTCGAGGACCTGCGCGGGCAGATCGAGGAACGCCTCCGCAGCGTGAAGCTGGAGGAACGGGTGATCCGCGAGCTGCGCGAACGGGCGTACGTCGATATCCGGATCGATTGACGGGGCGCCCGGAGCGAGGCAGTAACCCGATGGTGCGTACCGCGTCGGATCGGCCGGAGCGGGAAGGTTCGAGACGGCCGCAAGGGCCGGAGGAGCCTCGCGGGCCGGTGCGCCTGGCCGTGACGCTCGGAGACCCGCGAGGGATCGGCCCCGAGGTCGCCGCGAAGGCGGCCGAACGCTTCCGGATCGAGGAGCCGTCGGTCGAGCTCACGCTGCTGGGAGCCACACGGGCCGCGCCGGACGAGGACGACCGTTCCGCGGGGACTGTCGCGGCCGAGGCCATCGAACGGGCGGTTGCGCTGGCACTCGACGGAAGCGTCCACGGGATCGTGACCGCGCCCATCATGAAACCGGCTCTGCACGCGGCGGGGAGGCACTTCCCCGGGCACACCGAGATGCTGCAGGAGCTTTCCGGGGTCCCGGAGACGGGCATGCTGATGGTCGCCGAACGGACGATCGCGGGTCCCCCGCTCCGGGTGCTTCTCGCGACGACGCACCTTCCCCTTCGTGACGTCCCGTCGCACGTCACGTCGGAACGGCTGGTCTCCCAGTCCCGGCTCCTGCTCTCCGCGCTCCGCCGGGACTTCGGCATCGCGTCCCCGCGGATCGCGCTCTGCGCGCTCAATCCCCACGCCTCGGACGGAGGGCTCTTCGGCGACGAGGAGGCCCGCGTATACGGGCCGGCGCTGCGTACGCTGCAGACGGACCCGACCACCCCCGGCACGGTGGACGGGCCGATTCCCGCCGACACGGTCTTCCGGCGCTGCCTGAACGGTGAATTCGATGCCGTCGTGGCGCCGTATCATGACGTGGGCATGGCTGCGTTCAAGACCGTCTCGTTCGGCGCCGGCGTGAACGTGACGCTGGGTCTCCCCTTCGCGCGCACTTCTCCGGACCACGGCACCGCCTTCGATCTCGCCGGAAAGGGCGTGGCCGACGCCTCGTCCATGCTCGAGGCGCTCCGGCTCGCGGCGCGCATCCACCGGAGCCGCTTTGACAGCCTTCCGGCACGGGCGTAACTTTTTGCGGGTTTTCTGCCCGCCCACGACCCCCTCCTCCGCCCGGATCCCGTGATCAGGTTCATCAACGTCTCCAAGGAATTTCCCGCAGGCGGACTGGCCCTCCAGGACGTCTCCTTCCACGTGAAGAAGGGCGAGTTCATCTTCCTCACCGGCCACTCGGGATCGGGAAAGACGACGTCGCTGCGGTTGATTCACATGGCGGAGCGTCCCTCCGAAGGGGAGATCCGGGTGAGCGGCTTCTCGTCCGAGCAGACGTCCCGGCGCGAAGTGTGGAAGCTGCGGCGGCGAGTGGGCTACGTCTTTCAGGACTTCCGCCTGCTTCCCGGCCGGAGCGCCAGCGCCAACGTCGCCTTCGCCCTCGAGGTAACGGGGACGAAGAAGGCCGAGATCCGGCCGCGCACGCAGCGCCTCCTCACGCAGGTGGGGCTCTCCCACAAGTCCGGAGCCCTGATCCACGAGCTGTCGGGCGGCGAGCAGCAGCGCGTGGCCATCGCACGGGCGCTCGCGAACGAGCCCCTGGTCTTTCTCGCCGACGAGCCCACCGGGAACCTGGACGAGCGCGCCAGCCGCGGCGTCGTGGACCTCTTCTTCGAGCTGAATGCGATGGGAATGGCCGTCCTGATGGCGACGCACGACCTCGAGCTGGTGCGCCGGCACCCTCACATCCGGGTCATCGAGCTCGACCAGGGCAGACTCGTCTACGACTCCGAAGGAGCGTCCTGACGTGGGTCATGCAATCCGGGAATCGGTCGGCTCTTTCCAGCGCTCCCCTCTCCTGCTCTGGCTCTCCGCAGCCATGGTCGCGCTCGCCCTGTTCGTGGTGGGGCTCTTCTCCATTGCCGCCTTCAACCTGAAGCTCGCGCTCGAAGCGATCGAGGAACGGGTCGAGGTCGTGGTCTACGTGCGGGACGACGCGAGGGGCGAGAACGTCCTCCTCATGGAAGAGGAGCTGGCGCTGCTCCCGGAGGTCGAGTCGATCCGCTTCGTGTCGAAGGAGGCCGCGCTCCTCGTGGCGCGCAACGAGCTTCCGGAGTTCCGGGAGGTCTTCACGGATCTGGACGTGAACCCCCTTCCCGCGTCGCTCGAGATCCGGCTCCGACGGGGAAGCCGCACGCCGGAAGCGGTGGAGCGGGTCGCACAGATCGCGGAAGTATACCCGGACGTCGAGGAGGTCCGGTACGGTCGGGACTGGGTGGACCGGCTCTTCTTCCTGCGGAGGATCGGGGGCATCACCGCCGGTATTCTCGGCGCCGCATTCGCCGCCGTCGCCGCCCTCATCATCGGGACGGCCGTGCGCATCGCGGTCTTCGCGCGCCGGGAAGAGATCTACGTGATGCGCCTGGTGGGCGCGACGGACGGCTTCATCCGGAGGCCCTTCCTCCTGGAAGGGGCGATGACCGGGGTCCTGGGCGGGGTGCTCGCAGCGGGAATCACGTTCGGCTCCTGGTTCATGGTGAACCGTTTCGTTTTTGAACTCTCCTGGATACCACCCCTCTGGGTCGGGGCGGGAATCGCCGCGGGCGGCATCTTCGGTTTCCTTTCCAGCGGCCTCGCGATCCGACGCTACCTGAGGGAGATCTGATGGAGCTCCGCTGCCTCCGCGGCGCGCTACTCTGTGCTGCGACCGTTCTCGTATCCCTTCCCCTCCCCGCCCGCGTCGCCGGGCAGGAAGTGGATCTCCAGCGCGAGATTCAGGAGAGTCAGCGGAGGCTGGAGGAGATCCGGGAAGAGCGGGCGCGTCTGCAGGCGGAGATGGAGAACCTGCGGAACCGGGTGCGGGACGTCTCGAGCGAGCTTCGCAACATCGAGCGGCAGCTGAGCGCCTCGCGGTCCGTCCTCGCCGAAATCGACTTCCAGGTGGAGACGAGCACGATCCGCGTGGAGCAGACGACGGCCGATCTCATCCAGACGCGCGAGCGGCTGCGCGAACGGAACGCGGTCCTGAACCGCCGTCTCCGGGACATCTACAAGCGCGGTTCGCTCCACGCCACCCGTGTGCTCCTGGGCGCCGACTCCTTTTCCGACCTGCTGAACCGTTATCGCTACCTGCAGATGATCGCGACATACGACCGGGCGCTCGTCATCAACGTGGAGTCGCTCGAGCAGGAACTGGTCGGGCAGAACCGGGAGATCGAGGCGAGTCTCGCCGAGCTCAACCGGCTGCGCGAATCGAAGCTGGGCGAAGTGGCATCGCTCCGGCAGGTGGAGAACGATCACCGGCACGCCATCGAGAGCTACCGGTCGCGCGAGCAGCAGGCGTCCACGCGGCTCGAGAGCCTGGAGGAGGATGAGCAGCGGCTCACGGGACTGATGGGCGAGCTGGAAGAGCGCCGGAGGGAAGCGGAAAGGCGACGCACGCTGGCGGGCGCGTCCGCCGCGGCACCGTCGTCCCTCACGGGCGTGGACGCGGGGTCGCTCGACTGGCCGGTGGAGGGCGAGATCCTGTACCGCTTTGGGCGGGAGCGCCGGCCGAACGGCACGGTCCTGCGCTGGAACGGGGTCGGAATCCGGGCGCCCACGGGAACGCCCGTGCATGCCGTCCGGGGCGGCGCGGTGGTCCTCGCGGGCCCCTTCGAGGGATATGGTCCCACCGTGGTCGTGAGTCACGGGGAAGGGTTCTACACGCTGTACCTGTACCTCGAGGAGATCGGGGTGGTGGAGGGGCGCGAGGTCCGCTCCGGCCAGGTCGTCGGGACGGTGGGCGGAAGCGACACGCCTGAAGGTCCGCACATCGAATTCCAGATCCGAGCCCCCGTGGATGGCGGCTCGCCGCAGGCGATGGATCCGCTCCAGTGGCTGAGACCGCGATCGGAGGACGATTGAAGCTCCACCCGGTGCAGGGTCACGAGAGCGCGCGGCGATCGCTCGCGGGAGCGCACCACCGCGGAACGCTTCCCGCGGCCCTCCTCCTCCACGGCGGCCTCGGCGTGGGCAAGCAGCGGCTCGCCCTCTGGGTGGGGCAGCTGCTCCTGTGCGAGAACCCGTCGGAGTCCGGCCCCTGCGACGCGTGCCGCGGCTGCGGGCTCGCACTCCGCCTCGAGCACCCCGATCTCCACTGGTACTTCCCGCTTGCGCGACCCAGAGGCGCCTCGGGCGACCGGCTGGGTGAAGCCCTTGAAGAGAGCCGGTGGGCCGCGCTCGCCGACTTCCGAGAGACCCCCCTCCGCCCGAGTCATGCGCCGGAGCCTCGCGGGCTCTACCTGGCCGCGGCGCGCGCGCTGAGGAAGCAGGCGCAGAAACGCCCCTCCATGGGCGACCGTCAGCTCTTCATCATCGGGGAGGCCGAGTCGCTGGTTTCGCAGGAGGCGAGCCCGGAGGCGGCGAACGCCCTCCTCAAGCTGCTGGAGGAGCCGCCCGAGGGAACGGCCTTCATTCTCACGTCGAACGAGCCGGGGCGGCTGCTGCCGACCATCCGGTCGCGCACCCTCCCCCTCCACCTCCCGCCGCTCCCGGAGTCGGAAGTCGAGCGCTTTCTCGTGGGGACGGCCGGCGCCGAAGCGGACGTCGCCGGCCGTGCAGCCGCGCTTGCGAGGGGATCCATCGGGCGGGCGCTCGGCTTCCTGCCGGACGGCGAATCCATCGGGCCGCTGGAGAAGCTCCGTCAGGACGCCTTTCACCTCCTGCGCAGCGGATTGAGCGGAGGGCGCCGGGACGGGTACGCCGCCGCGCTCGGATTCGGGCCATCCGGAGCGCGAGGATTGACACACCTCCTCGCGTTCGTGGAGGAGTGGCTGCGCGACGTCGCGGCGGTCGCGTCCGGTGCCCCCGACGCCATCCTGAACGTGGACGCGCGCGACTACCTGGTCCGCGTCGTGCGGGAGGGGGGCATCCACCCGCTCGGAGTCGCGCGCGCAATGACGGCGCTGGACGAAGCGCGGGCGCTCGCGGCCGGCAACGTGAATCCGCAGCTGATCGTGGCGGGGCTCCTGAGCGACTTCCGCCGCGCGTTGCGGGACCGCGACCGCGTCGCCTGATGACCGCGGACACAACGACCCATGCGAGACGAACGATGACATCCGACGAAAAGCTCACGCACATGGACGACGAAGGGCGCCCCCGCATGGTCGACGTCTCGGACAAGCCCGGGACCTCCCGGGCGGCGGTCGCGGAAGGCGTCATCCGCATGCGCCGCGAGACGGTGGACGCCATCCGGGAAGGCACGACGCCCAAGGGAGATCCGCTCCAGGTCGCGCAAATCGCGGGAATCATGGCGGGGAAGCGGACCGGGGAGCTCATTCCGCTCTGCCACCTCCTTCCCGCCGCGTCGGTGGGCGTCGAGCTCGTGCTCGACCCCGACCTGCCGGGAGTCCGCGCGACGGCCGGCGCGCGTGTGGCGGGCAGCACCGGCGTGGAGATGGAGGCGCTGACGGCCGTGTCCGTGGCGCTCCTCACCGTCTACGACATGGTGAAGGCGCTCGACCGGGACATGGTGATCG
>JBBDIW010000083.1:14269-16744 GCA_040880165.1 Gemmatimonadota bacterium
GCGCTCCTCACCGTCTACGACATGGTGAAGGCGCTCGACCGGGACATGGTGATCGACGGCGTCCGGCTCCTCCGCAAGGAAGGCGGACGGAGCGGAATTTGGGAGGTCAGCGCGCGGGAATCGTGATCCGGTCCCCCGGGTGGATCACGGCGTCCAGGGGCAGCCCGTTCGACCGCGCCAACTCGCCGACGGCGATGCCGTGCCGCGTGGCGATACTCCAGAGCGAATCTCCCCGTGCGACCTGATAGCTCCCCGCCGCGCCCCCGCCCGCGAGCGCGAGCGCGACCGGAACCGCTCCCCCGCGTCCGGACCCCGGAACCGTCGGCACCACGAGTCGCTGCCCGATCTGAAGCAGCCGCGGGTCGACCCGTGGGTTCGCGGCCTGGAGCTCGGCGACCCGGATTCCGTACCGGAGCGCGATGTGCCCGAGCGTTTCGCCACTGGCCACGTGATGCTCCACGAAGGTCACCCGCTCGCCGGGCGGCACTTCGGCGTAGGCCGCGGCGAAGCGCTCCCCGAGATCCGCCGGCACGCGCAGCGTGGTGGCCGCCCCCCGCGGCGTCATCCCCCTCAGGAACTGCGGGTTCAGGCGCTCGATCTCCGCGAGAGGCACGCCCGCCGAGCGCGCGATCACGTCCAGCGAAGTGGCGTCCGGAACCGACACCTCGTCGAAGCCGATGGGCTCGCCCGGCTGCACGTCCCCGAACCCGTAGATCTCCGGATCGGCGGCCATCCGCGAGGCCGCGACGAAGCGGGGGAGGAAGTCACGGGTCTCGGGAGGCAGGTGCGGGTGGATCACCCTGAAGATGCTGTCGCCCTGCTCCCCCGCTCCCGCGTGCCGCCGGATCAGCCCCCCTACGCGGCCGGGACCGGCGTTGTACGCCGCGAGCGCGAGCAGCCACGAATCGAACTGGTCGTAGAGCGTGCTCAGGTATTCGAGCGCGACCCGCGTCGAGACGACGGGGTCACGGCGCTCGTCCATCAGCGGCGTGACGCGGAGCCCGAGGTACCGCGCGGTGGGCGCCATGAACTGCCAGAGGCCGGTGGCGCCGACGCGGCTGACCGCGAAGGGGTTGTAGCCGCTCTCCACGATGGGGAGGTACCGCAGGCTCGGGGGAAGGCCCATCTCCTCGATGGTTCCGTCGACCGCGCCTTCGTACACCCCCATCCTCTCCAGGTAGCGCACGAAGTCCGACGAGCCCCGTCCCTGCCAGTGGTCGATCCAGAAACCCACGCGGCTTTCCAGCGTCGGGTGATCGAGCCAGCGGGAGTCCAGCAGCCCGTCCGCCTCGGCGTGCTCCACCGGCTCGACGAGGGGGAGAGGAACGGGGTCGTCGGAGGGTCTGTCCCGAATCGTTTCCGGCGTCTCGACCGGCGGCACGACCGCGGGAACCGGTGCGGCCGGCGGTGCGACGGAAGGCGTCCCCCCTCCGCACGCGACGAGCGCCGGCGCGAGCAACGCGGCGAGGACTCTCGCCCTCCTCACGCAGCCGCACCCTTCCGGAGGTCGTCCACGGCGCCCAGAAGCCGCTCGACGTTCGCGAGCGTGGCGCCCGATCCCATCAGCCCGATTCGCCATACCTTCCCCTTGACCGGTCCCAGTCCGCCCCCGACCTCGATTCCGTGACGATCGAGAAGCGCCCGCCGGAGCGGTCCCTCCTCCACGCCGTCGGGGAGCCGCACGGAGGTCAGCTGCGGAAGCCGGTAGCCCTCGGCCGCGAAGAGCGAAAAGCCCCGCTCCACCAGCTTCTCCTGCAAGGCGCGGCCCGCTTCCGCGTGGCGGCGGAAGCGTGCCTCCTCCCCTTCCTCCTCCATCGCGACCAGCCCCTCATGCAATCCGTACACCAGGTTGATGGGCGCAGTATGGTGGTAACGTCGCTCCTCGCCGAGGTAGCCGGCGAGCAGCGCCACGTCCAGGTACCAGCTCTGGCAGGGAACGCCGCGCGCGCCGATGCGCTCCATCGCCCGCTCCGAGAAGGTGATGGGCGAGAGCCCGGGCGGAACCCCCAGGCATTTCTGCGTGCCGGAGTAGCAGACGTCGATTCCCATCCGGTCCACCTCCACCGGGATCCCTCCCAGCGAGGTCACGGCATCCACGACGAAGAGCGTGTCCCCACCGCGCAGGGCCTTACCGATCGCCTCGAGCGGCTGGCGCACGCCCGTGGACGTCTCGGCGTGAACCACGGCGAGAAGCCGCGCATCCGGATTGGCCTCGGCCGTTTCGATCAACCGGTCCGGCTCGATGATCCGCCCCCACTCCGCTTCGACCGCGATCACGCGGGCTCCCATCCGTCTCGCCATCTCCGCGAGCCGGGTCCCGAAGACGCCGTTGATTCCGATGATCGCGGTGTCGCCCGGCTCCAGCAGGTTGGCCAGAGACGCCTCCATCCCCGCTGATCCGGTCCCGGAGACCGGAAAGGTCATCCGGTTCCGGGTCCCGAAGAGCGTGCGCAGCCGCTCGCCCACCTCGTCCAT
>JBBDIW010000084.1:0-2681 GCA_040880165.1 Gemmatimonadota bacterium
TACACCGACTCCAGGTTCGCCATGTGCCGCATCGCCGAGTACTCGATGAGGATCCCGTTGGCCCCCAGCAGCCGCCGCGCCTCGCGCGCCGTCTCGCACGCCATGTCCACGTTCGCCCGCTTGGCGAGCGACACCTGCTGCGGCGTCATCGTCCCCTCGTCCTTCAGGCGCCCCAGGCGGTGCGCCAGGAGCTGCCCCTGCGTGATGCGCGTCAGCATGTCCGCGAGCCGCACCTGCTGGATCTGCTTGCCGCCGATGGGGCCGTCGAACATGACGCGCTCCTTCGCGTAGCTCGCCGCCTCGTCGAAGCAGGCGAGCGCGGCGCCGACCACGCCCCACGCGATCCCGTAGCGCGCCTGCGTCAGGCACATGAGCGGGCTCTTCAGCCCTCCGCTCTCCGGCATCAGCGCGCTGTCCGGAAGATGCACGTCCTGGAGCGCCAGCTCGCTGGTGTCCGAGGCCAGCAGCGACAGCTTCCCCTTCTGGTCGCGCGCGGAAAAGCCTTCCGTGTCCGTCGGCACCACGAAGCCGCGGATGCCCTTCGCGTCCCCGAGCTCGCCGGTCTGCGCCCAGACGACGGCGACGTCGGCCATGGAGCCGTTCGTGATCCACATCTTGGTGCCGTTCAGCACCCAGCCGTCCGTGGTCTTCTTCGCCGTGGTGATCATGCCGCCCGGGTTCGAGCCGTAGTCGGGCTCGGTGAGGCCGAAGCAGCCGATCTTCTCGCCGGTCGCGAGCTTCGGGAGCCACTCCTTCCGATGCTCTTCCGTGCCGAAGGCGTAGATGGGGTACATGACCAGTGCGCCCTGGACCGAGGCGAAGGAGCGGATGCCGGAGTCGCCCCGTTCCAGCTCCTGCATGATCAGGCCGTAGGCGACGTTGTTCAGCCCCGCACAGCCGTACTCCTCGGGCAGCGTCGCGCCGAGCATGCCCAGCTCGCCGATCTCGGGGATGAGCTCGACCGGAAAGCGGCGCTCGATGTAGGCGTCGCCGATGATCGGCATCACCCGCTCCTCCACCCACTCCCTCACGGTGTCGCGGATCATCCGCTCCTCGTCGCTGAGGAGCGAATCGATGTCATAGAAATCGACGCCCTTGAACGTGCCGGCCATGCTCATCCTCGCGGGTTCGGCGGGGTCCCGGGGGCCCCGCCCCTGACTGTGAATGCGATGGCGCCTGAACGCCATGGAAGAACGTCGATCTCCCCTCAGGGAGACCTGCCGTCCTTCACGGAAACTTCCTCAAGCGGATCCTTCGCTCATTCGGCGCTCTCGTCCGGCCCGGAGGAAGGCGGTGTCGCCTGCGCAGCCCGTCGGTTCTGGAATCGCATGGCCCCGTAGATGACCTCGCGGCTCACCCGCGCGCCCACCCACAGGGTCGCGACGACGGTGGCGATCCAGCCGCCGAGCACGAGGTCCGAGGGCTGGACCACGAGCCAGATCCAGAGCGCCAGGAGACCGGCGAGGACGAAACCCGCCACGTACCCCAGAATCAGCGCCCGACGGCGACTTTCTTCGCGGCACCGCTCGCACCAGAGGAGACGGTCCAGGTCGCGCGTTTCCCGGACCTCGAGGCAGCGCACGCACGTGACCTCCTCCGGGAAGCGGTCCCTCCAGCTGACGCTCTCCCTGCGGCGTCCGCCGGTTTCCCTGCCGAACGCCATCGCGCTAGAGCGCCCGCACGAGCGCTTTCGTGAACTCCCTGGTGGACGCCGAGCCGCCGAGGTCGCCGGTGAGCACATCGCCCGCGCGCATGACCTTCTCGAGCGCGGCGCGGATGCGGGCCGCCACCTCGCGCTGGTCCACGTGATCCAGAAGCATGCATGCCGCGAGGAGGAGCGCGGACGGGTTCGCCACGCCCTTTCCCGCGATGTCCGGAGCCGAGCCGTGCACGGCCTCGAACATCGAGACGTCCTTGCCGATGTTCCCGGCGGGCGCGAGCCCCATGCCCCCGATGAGCCCGGCCATCAGATCGCTCAGGATGTCGCCGAACATGTTCTCCATGACCAGCACGTCGAATTCGTACGGGTTGAGCACGAGCAGCATCGCGGTGGCGTCGATGATCCGGTCCTCGAACTCGATCTCGCCCTCGTACTCCTTCGCGACCTCCCGCCCCACGTCCAGGAAGAGCCCCTGCGTGTACTTCAGGATGTTCGCCTTGTGGGCCAGCGTGACCTTCCTGCGACCGTTCGCGCGCGCGTATTCGAAGGCGTAGCGCACGATGCGCTCGGCCCCGAAGCGGGTGATGATCATGACGGATTCGGCCGCGGCGCGCGGGTCGCCCTCCAGGCCGATGTAGTGCTCCACGCCCACGTAGAGCCCTTCCGTGTTCTCCCGGATGAGGACGAGGTCGATGTCTTCGTAGCGGCCTCCCGGCGCCAGCGTCAGCGCCGGCCGGACGTTCGCGTAAAGGTCGAACTCCTTGCGGATGGCGACATTGATGGAGCGGAACCCCGTGCCGACGGGCGTCGTGAGCGGCCCCTTGAGGCACACCTTGTTCCGGCGGATGGAGTCCAGCGTCTCGTCGGGCAGTGGATTCCGGACCTCCTCCAGCGCCGCGATTCCGGCGAGCTGTCGCTCGTACTCCAGTTCCGCGCCGGCCGCCTGCAGGATTTCCAGAACCGCCTCCGTGACCTCCGGCCCGATCCCGTCCCCCGGTACTACGGTGATTCTCTGTGCCAT
>JBBDIW010000085.1:0-2669 GCA_040880165.1 Gemmatimonadota bacterium
GGAAGAGGACCCAGCGCATCGACCTGCTGTCAGGCGGGGAGCGGGCCCTCACGGCGCTTTCGCTCCTCTTCGGGATCTACCTCCTGAAGCCGAGCCCCTTCTGCGTGCTCGACGAGATCGACGCGCCGCTCGACGAATCGAACATCGGCCGCTTCATCCGGCTGCTCCAGGAGTTCAAGGCCCAGAGCCAGTTTGTCGTGATCACGCACAACCCGCGCACCATCGAGGCCGCAGACTGGATCTACGGCGTCACGATGGAGGAGCCGGGAGTGAGCACCATCGTCGGAGTGCGGCTCGAGGAGGCGCTGGAGGTGAGCGGAGCGGCGTAGGCGGCGTCCGAAGCTCATGAGGCGGGCGCTTCCACAGACGGGAGGAAACCCCTGAAGATCACGGTGCTGGGTTCCGGGACGCTGGTTCCAGACGATGCGCGGCGCTCGGCGGCCCACCTGGTGGAGGCGGAGGGTGTGCGGCTGCTCATGGACTGCGGGTCCGGAGCCGTACACGGAATGGCGCGGGCGCGGCACGACGCGGAGCGCCGGACGGACGCGCCGGACGCTCCTGGATTCGAGCCGGTGGAATGGCGTGGGCTGACGCACCTGGTGCTCTCGCACTTCCACACGGACCACACGGGCGACATCCCCGCGCTGCTCTTCGCCCTGAAGCACGGAATGGGGAAGCGGCGCACGGACCCGCTCACCGTTCTCGGGCCGCCGGGTGTCGGAGACTTCTGGCGGGCGCTGGAGGCGGCCTTCGGCGGGCACGTCTCGAACCCGGGCTTCGCGCTGGAGGTCGTGGAGTTGGAACGCGCGGACGACTGGACGTCTCCGGGCGGGAACGTTCGGCTCCGGACGCATCCGACCCCGCACACCCGGAATTCGCTCGCGTGGCGGGTGGAGACGGACGAGGGCGTTGCGGGGTACACGGGCGACACGGGCCCCGATGCCCGCCTCGGCGACTTCTTTCGCGGAGTGGACGTCCTTATCGCCGAGTGCAGTCTGCCGGACCCACCGCGGATGGACACGCACCTGACGCCCGCAGGCCTGGCGGCGCTCGCGAAGCGGGCCCGACCGGGTACGCTGATCGCCACGCACGCCTTTCCGGGGCTCGATCCCGGGGAGATTCCGGCGCTCGTGGCGGAAGCGGGGTACGAGGGGAAGGTGCTGACGGGCCGGGACGGAATGATGCTCACGATCCAACGAACGAAGGGATGAGGTTCATATGCTGGTGGTGATGAAGAACAGCGCATCGCAGGAAGAGATCGGCGTCGTGGTCGAGACGATCCGCGCGTGGGGGTACGACGCGCGCCCCATCCCCGGCCGGCAGCGGACGGCCATCGGCCTCATCGGAAACGACGGCCGCGTGGAGTCGGGCCGGCTGGAGGGACTCCCCGGGGTGCTCGAGGTGATCCCGGTCAGTCATCCCTACAAGCAGGTGTCGCGGGAATGGCGGGCGGAGGACACGATCGTCACGCTCCCGAACGGCACGCGCATCGGCGGCCGGGAAGTGGCCGTGATGGCGGGACCGTGCGCGGTGGAGGGCGAGGCGCAGATCATGGGTATTGCGCATCAGCTGAGGGAGATGGGTGCGACGGTGCTGCGGGGCGGAGCCTTCAAGCCGCGGACGTCGCCCTACTCCTTCAGCGGGATGGGGCTGGAGGGGCTGAAGCTCCTGGCCCGCGCCCGCACGGCCACCGGAATGGCGATCGTCACGGAGGCGCTGGACCCGGAAAGCGTTGACGTCGTGGCGGAATACGCGGACGTCATCCAGATCGGCGCCCGCAACATGCAGAACTACACGCTCCTCCGCCGCGTGGGGCGGGCCGGCAAGCCGGTGCTGCTGAAGCGCGGGATGTCCGCGACGATCACGGAGCTGCTGCTCGCGGCGGAATACCTCCTGGCCGAGGGAAACGGGGACGTGATCCTCTGCGAGCGGGGCGTGCGGAGTTTCGATACCCAGACGAGGAACCTCCTGGACCTCACCGCCATCCCGGTCGTGAAGGCCCTCTCCCATCTGCCGATCATCGCGGATCCGAGTCACGGAACCGGCGTGCGCTCCAAGGTCACTCCGATGGCGCTGGCGGCCGTCGCCGCGGGGGCGGACGGGCTCATGGTCGAGGTGCACCCGGACCCGGCGGTGGCGATGTCGGACGGGGCGCAGTCGCTCTATCCGGAGCAGTTCCGCGAGCTCATGTCGCGCGTGCGGGGCGTGGCGCACGCCATCGACCGGGAGCTCGTCCCCCCGCTTCCCGAGCGTGTGCCCGCGGTGCCGTAGGGAGGGAGCTTCGAAGCGGGTGCTCACTCGCTCAAACGTCACCCATCGACGCGTGCGGATCGGGTCTTCTCCCACTAAGGGGGAATGATCGAGGCACTTCCGCCGCCGAAAGCGAAGTGCGGCCGGTTTTCGGCGCGCGCCGGCCCCCGGCGTCCTCCGGGATCCGGTCTCCGGACCCGCCCCGGATCCCGCCCCATTCACCATCCTCCCCACGCGCCCTCCCTGTCGGCCCCGGAAGGCTCCCCCCGCTCCTCCGCGCTCTTTCCCCGGCTTCTTCTGCGGCCTATGTTGCACGCCCCGCCAGAAATCCGAGACCCTCGGCGTCGCACCCGTGCGCGCCGGGCCATCCGCACAGAACCGGAGGACGAAGGTGAAGCGCGTGCATTCCCAGGTGAAAC
>JBBDIW010000086.1:0-2612 GCA_040880165.1 Gemmatimonadota bacterium
GGCGCCTACCAGCTGCTCTACATGGGCAGCGTTCCCGCGTACGCCGCGGTCTCGCAGGCGGTGGACCAGGCGCGGCAGATCTCCGGAAAGGGAATGGGCGGTCTCACGAACGCGGTGCTCCGGGCGCTCGCGCGCGACGGCGAGAATCGCGCGGTCTTTCCGGACCCGGAACGGGACCCGGTCGGCTACCTGTCTTCCTGGGAGTCGCACCCGGGGTGGCTGGTGTCGCGGTGGCTCGAGCGCTGGGAGTACGACGAGGTGGAGGCGCTGCTGCGCGAGAACAACCGGGTGCCGCCGCTCTACCTCCGTCCGATCGGGATCGACGAGGCGGAGGCGCTGGACCGGCTCCGCCGGGCGGGGATCGCCGCCGAGAGCGTCGGCGCCGGTCGAGGGAGCCTGATGCTGCCGCGCGGTGTAGACCCCGTGAGCGCGCTGGAGGCGGTTCCCGGGGTGATCCAGGATCCGGCGGCGAGCCTGGTCGTGGACTACGTCGATCCGGGGCCGGACGCGCGGGTCGCGGATCTGTGCGCGGCACCGGGGGGAAAAGCCCTCGCTCTGGCCGGCAAGGGGGCCTATGTTCTGGCCGCCGATCGTTCCGCGGGACGGCTCCGACGCCTGCGCGAGAACGCCCTGCGCATCGGGAGCCCCGTCGCCATCGTCGCGGCGCGGGCGGAGGCGCCCGCGCTCGCCTCCGCGGACGTGGTCCTGCTGGACGTACCCTGCTCCGGCACGGGCACGCTGGCGCGGCATCCGGATATCCGGTGGAGGCTGCGGCCGGCGGATCTGAAGACACTCGCCGCGATCCAGGCCCGAATCCTGGAAGGCGGCGCCGGCATCGTGAAACGAGGAGGGCTCCTCGTGTACAGTTCCTGCACCCTGGAGCCCGAGGAGAATGAAGATCAGATTGAAGCGTTTCTGGAACGACATCCGGAATTCCAAATCGAGGCACCCGCGACCGTCCCGTCCGAATTCCTGGACGCGACCGGGTACCTGCGCGTTCTTCCCCATCTCTCCGGCTTCGACGGGGCGTTCGCCGCGCGCCTGCGGAGGGTCTCATGAAGCTCGGTAGCTCCATTCGTCGCCGGCGCGGCTCGGGCGGACGCTCGGGCTCCGGTTCATCCGGTGGCGGGGGCCGCCGGCGCGGCGTCGATCTCGACGATCTCCGGCAGCTCGGTGAGCCGCTTGCGCTCGGACTCGCCATGGCCCTCGTGGGGCTGGCGTTCGGCTACCTCGTCGCGACACGCGCCGTCTTCCCCGCGCCGGCCGTCGCGGACGACCTGGTCGCGGTCCCCGACCTGCGCGGACTCGACCGCGGCGGGGCGATGACCGCGCTCGAGGGCGCGGGACTCGAGCTCGGCGACATCGACACGATCCGGCACCCCCGTGTCCAGGAGGGGGAGATCCTGGGACAGACACCGCTGGCGGGCCAGCTGTCGAATCCGGCCGGCGCCGTCGCCGTCACGGTGAGCGGCGGGCCGGAGCGGCGTCCCGTTCCGGACGTGGTGCGGCTGCAGGCGAACCGCGCGGTGACCGTCCTCCAGGCGACCGGCTTCTCGGTGGTCGTGGACAGCGTGGAGGCGGAGCTGCCGAAGGGAAGGGTGGTCCGACTCGATCCCGCGCCGGGTACGGAGGCGAACCTGCCGCTGGACGTGCGCATCTTCGTCAGCCGGGGGCCGCCGATGGTCGAGATGCCCCGTCTCATCGCGATGCAGGAAGAGGAGGCGCTCGCTCAGCTGGACACCCTCGGGCTCGTCGTGGAGGTAGAGACGGTCTTCCGCTTCGGCGCCGACCAGGGCGCGGTCATCGACCAGGACCCCGGGCCGGGGATCCGGCTGGAGCGCGGCAGCGCCGTGACGCTCACCGTGGGCCGCCGGGGCGTCTTCCAGAGGAACGACCGCGACCCCCGGAACGACCCGGAGCCGGTGAGCGAACCGGAGCCCTCGACCCACCCCGAACCGGTCGACGAGCCGATGACCGACCCGGAGCCGACGACCGCGCCCGAGCCGGCGGGCGACGCGGGCGACGGGCGGAACGAACCGTGATGCTTCCACGACGCGAGCCGCAGGGATGAAGCGAAGCCACTCCCGACTCCCCTACGTCGCCGCCGGGCTGGGACTGGCGCTGGTGGTCCTCCTCGCCTGGGTGAACCGCGACCGCTTTCAGCCGGTGGTGCCGGGAAGCGCGGCCCCGTCGTTCCAGGTGACGGACCTGTCCGGTGCGCCGGTCGCGCTCTCGGATTTCCGGGGCAAGGTCGTCCTTCTCAACGTCTGGGCCACCTGGTGCCCGCCCTGCGTGTACGAGATGCCGTCCATGCAGCGGCTCTACGACGAGCTCGCCGACGAGGACTTCGAGATCCTCGCGGTGAGCATCGACGCGCCGCGGGGGGCGCGGGACGCGGGCGGGCGACCCGGAGGAAACATCGAGGCGTTCGCCGACTCGCTCGGCCTGACCTTTCCCATTCTCCACAACCCGGACGGCTCCATCCAGCGGACGTACCAGACCACGGGCGTTCCCGAATCGTTCGTCATCGGGAAGAACGGCGTGATCTACCGGAAGGTGGCCGGAGCCACGGAGTGGGACGACCCGCGCTACGTCGAGCTGATCCGCCGCCT
>JBBDIW010000087.1:0-6222 GCA_040880165.1 Gemmatimonadota bacterium
TGGTGCGGCCGGTCACCACGGAGTCCACGACTTCCGCCACGACGTCCCGCCCCGGATCCGCGAAGTCGTCCTCCCCCTTGGTGAGGAGCCACTGCTCCTGCCGGGTGTCGTCGCTCTTCGTGCGGATGAGGTGAAAGAGCCCCCGCAGCCGCTCCCCCTCCAGTACGAAGGTGAGCCGCCCGCGTGCGTACCCCTGCCGGAGCGTCTCCACCGAGCCGTCGGGCGCGCGCCAGCTCCCGCGGTCCCAGATCATCACGCTTCCCGCCCCGTACTCCCCCTCCTCGATGCGCCCCTCGAAGGTGTTGTAGTCCATCGGGTGGTCTTCCACGTGGACCGCGAGACGGCGGGCGTCGGGATCCAGGCTGGGCCCCTTCGGCACGGCCCAGCTCTTCATCACCCCGTCCAGCTCCAGGCGGAGATCGAAGTGGAGATTGCGCGCGGCATGCTTCTGCACGACGCAGGCGAGCTCCGCACCCTGCGGCGTCGGCTTGCCGGGCTCCCCCCGCGGTTCGCGCGTGCGGTCGAAATCGCGCTTCTCCCGATACTCCCCCAGCGCATCCGACGTCGTCGGGCCGCCGCTCCTTCGCTTCTCCGCCGCCATGGGGCTCCCCGGCGCCCCGCGTCAACCGGCCTGCTTCGACTTGCCCGACGATCGCTTGCGGTCGTTTCCCTTCTTCGCAGCGGACTTCTTCGCGTCGCCCCCCCTCCCGCCGCTCTTCGACCGGCTCTTCCCGCCCCCGGATTCCCGCCGCTGGCTCGCGCGCCCCTGCTCCAGGCTCTCCTGCAGCCGCGCCATCAGGTCGATCACCCCGGTCGGCTCCGCCACGCCCGGCTCCTCGATCCGCACCGTCTTCCCCTTCATTTTCCCACGGATGATCTTCATCATGTTCTCCCGATACTCGTCCGTGTACTTCTCCGGCTCGAAACCCACCGTCAGGCTGTCGATGAGCTGCCGCGCCATCTTCAGCTCCTGCGGGCGGATCTCCTGGTCCTTCGGGAAGTTGTACTCCGCCGGATCCACGAGCTCGTTCGCGAATCGCATCAGCTCCAGCACGATCGCGTCCCCCACCGTCTTCACTCCCGCGAGATGCTGCCGGGTGCGCAGCGTCACCTTGCCGATCCCCAGGGTTCCGGACTCCTGGATCGCCTCGCGGAGAAGGGCGTACGCCTTCTCGCCGTTCTTCTCCGGCACGAGGTAGTAGGGCGTCTCGAAGTAGCGGAAATCGACGTCGTCCACCTTCACGAAATCGAGGATGTCGATGGTCCGCGACGAGGCGATCGCGGCCTTCTCGAAATCCTCCGGAGAGAGCACGACGAACTGTCCCTTCTCGTACTCGTACCCCTTCACGATGTCGTCCCAGGGGATGGGTTCGGGATGGGTTTCGGAGACGCGCTGGTACTTGACCGGCGAAAGATCCTTTTCGTACAGCATGCGGAAGCTGAGCTTCTCGCTGCGCACGGCCGTCTGCATGCGGACAGGGATGTTCACGAGTCCGAAGGTGAGCGCGCCTTTCCAGATGGGTGCCATGACTCCAGGGCTCCGGGGATGGAGGAAGAATGGAGCCCAGTCGAGCAAGGATGGTGCCGATGACCGGCGCCGCTCGTCGGGTGGCGCCGACGTCGGCGGCGCCGGTCAGAACGCCGGTCAGAACGCCGGTGCGAGCTCCCGCACGACTTCCCGCTGGCCGAGGTCGAAGACGTCGCCCGGCTCCAGGAAGTAGTAGAGGTGACGCTCGCGGTCGCCGCCGTTGTAGATCGCGACCTTGCTGCGCCCGATCACCTCGGCCCGGTTCCCCCGCACGTAGATGGCGGTGCCCTCGTCCAGCCCGATGCCGAGCAGGTCCGGGTGCAGGCCCACGACGTCGAGGAGGTCCGCCTGGCGCTGGCGCGTGAGGAGGTGCTGATCGACGGCCACGCGCTCCAGGAAGCCGAAGCCGATCTCGTAGCCGGGGGCCATCACGACCTCGTTCGTCGTCGGGTCGCCGCGCACGAGATACGAGGCCTGGATCGAGGCGCCCGCCGAGGTCCCGCCGATGACGCCGCCGCGGTCCAGCAGCGCGAAGAGCTCGTCATGCGTGCGCGTGTCGAGGTAGGAGTCCACGAGTCGCCACTGCCGTCCGCCCGGAATCCAGACGCCCGTCGCCTCGCGCAGGGGGGCGACGAAGCTCTCGAGGTCGGCCTCCGCGCGGTTGCGCGTATGGAGGACGGTGACGTGACGCGCTCCCGAGTTGCGGAGCGACTGGTACCCGCGCCAGTCGTCGGGGAAGTTCTCCTCCGTCCCGGCGGTGGGGATCACGACGATGCGGGCCTCGGCGCCTCCGGCCAGCTCCACGAAGCGCTCCATGATCTCGGGGCCGAGCTGCCCCCCGCCGGCGACGATGAGCGCTCCGTTCGCCGGACCGACGACGAGCTCCGCGGTCGCGGTGCGCGGGCTCGGCGATTCGGCCGGCGTGCACCCGGAGCCGAGGATGGCCAGGGTGCAGAGAAGCGGAAGGATCCGTCGGAGCGTTGCAGCCAAGGTTCAGCCTCGGTTCGGTGGGTCAGCCGGTGAAGAAGGGGTTCTCTCCGCTGTCGTGGTCGGTGATGTCGTGGATCTCGGTGATCTCCGGGATCGCCTGGCGGATCATGCGCTCCACCCCCTGGCGGAGCGTGAGCCGGGACATGGCGCATCCCTGGCAGCCGCCCGTCATCTCCATGTACAACTCCGTTCCCTTCACGTCGACCAGATTGATCATGCCGCCGTGCGAAGCGATGGAGGGATTGACCTGGCCGTCCAGGATGTCCTGGACCTTTTCCGCGATTGCGCCGGTGGGGCGCTCCACGGGCGCAACGTTCTTCGTCGGAGCGGTCTTCAGCTCGAAGCCGCTCTCGTTGAGTCGCTCCACGAAGTCCACGGTGGCGCCTTCCAGCCGGGGGGCGCTCTCGCGGTCGAGCAGTACCTTGAAGCCGCCACCGTCCATCGCCAGGTCCTGCGGGCTCTCCTCGTCCGCGCTGACGAGGGTCAGCTCGAAGTTCGGCGTGAGCGGGCTCCCGTTCCTCAGATTGATCCGGAGCGCCTGCACCTCCCCTTCGCTCTGATCCATGAAGGAGAGAACCATCTGCCGCGCCTTATCCGTGAATGTCACCATGACATGTGCTCCTCATTTACCATTTTGACCCGCGATCGGTGGCCCCGATGAATCTCACCCGGCGGTCGATCGCGCATGTCCCGCCGAAGAGGCCGGGCGGTTGCCTCTGCGCAGGTACATACACGAAGCGGACCGATGAGTTCTGACGTGGCACCGCGTTCGCGGAAAGACTAACGCCACCCTCCGAGCCGGGGCAACGCCGCCTCCGGAACGCATCCGTACCGGGGAACGCCGGTGCGTGCCAGATTGGGTGGTACCCCCTCCCTCGCGCAGTCCGGAGAAATGCAATGGCAGACCCTCGTCCGAAGACCTCCTGTCGCCCCGACGATGCGGGGAGAGGGATGCAGGGGAAGGTCTGCGTGGTCACCGGCGCGAACCGGGGCATCGGAAAGGAAGTGGCGCGGGGGCTGATCCGGCGCGGCGCGCACGTCGTGCTGGTGAGCCGGAACAGGACGAAAGCGGAGTCCGCAGCCCTCGAGCTGCGCGGGGAAAATGGCGGCGCGACCGGGCGCCGGGACGGAGCCGGTCCGTCGGGCGCGGGCGGCTCCGTCGCGCCCATGACGGCGGATCTCGCCTCGCAGGCGTCCATCCGGAGCTTCGTCGCCGCGTTCCGGGAACGGCACGACCGGCTCGACGTGCTCGTGAACAACGCCGCGGTCATCACGCCCCGGCGCACCTCGACGGTGGACGGGCTCGAAATGCAGTTCGCCGTGAACCACCTCGCCCCCTTCCTGCTCACTCGTCTCCTCCTTGAGCCGCTGCGCCGCGCCGCACCGTCGCGGGTCGTGACCGTGGCTTCGGAGGCGCACCGGCGGGGGCGGATCGATCTGGGCGACCTCCAGATGAAGCGGCACTATACGCGCGACCGGGCGTACTCAGCGTCGAAGCTCGCGAACCTGCTTTTCACGTACGAGCTGGACCGGCGCCTGCGGGAGGGCGGCACGCGGGCGGACGGCATGGCGGCCGTCGGCATGCCGATCACCGCGAATGCCGTCCACCCGGGGGTGATCGCGACGGGGCTCCTCGAAGCGCTGCTGGGCGTGTTCCGGCCGCTCGCGAAGCTCGTTCCGGGGCCCGCGCGTGGCGCCGCACCCGTCCTCGCGCTCGCGACTGATCCGGAGCTCGAAGGCGTGTCCGGCGCGTACTTCCACAGGCATCGGCGCGCCCGGTCGTCCCCCGCGTCCCGGGACGCCCAGACGGCGAAGAGCCTCTGGGAGGCGAGCGAAGCGCTGTGCGGACTCACGGGAGCGGACGACGGACTCTGAGCCCGGGCGCCCGGCGCGCCCGGCTGCGGCGCCCGAACGCGCGCATCGAATGGAATCACGCGGACGAAGCCGGTTGCCCCCCGTCCGCGCGGAATCTATGATCCGCGCCCCCGTCGCCGACGGGATCTCGACCATCGGCTGCGGGGCGCGCGAGCTCCTGAAACTCGAACCTTGCAAGGCAGAAACGAAACGCCATGGCCGATACGGATCTGATGGACAAGCTGGTATCCCTGTGCAAGCGGCGCGGGTACGTCTTCCAGTCCTCGGAAATCTACGGGGGGGCCGGATCCGTGTGGGACTACGGCCCGCTGGGCGTCGAGCTCAAGCGCAACATCAAGGAGCGCTGGTGGAGCCGGATGGTGCACCAGCGCGAGGACATCGAGGGGCTGGACGCCGCGATCCTCATGCACCCGCGCGTGTGGGAGGCTTCGGGGCACGTGGAGGGGTTCACCGATCCGCTCGTGGAGTGCAAAACGTGCAAGAAGCGCTTCCGCCAGGACCAGCTCGAGAGCCAGTCGTGCGGAAAGAAGCCGTCGAAGAAGCCCGGTGAGTACGAGGAGTGCGAGCTCGGCGAGCCGCGTCTCTTCAATCTCATGTTCAAGACGTTCATGGGGCCGGTGGAGAACGACGCGGCGACGGTCTATCTGCGCCCGGAGACGGCACAGGGCAGCTACGTCAACTTCCTCAACGTCCAGACCGCCTCGCGCCAGAAGATCCCCTTCGGCATCGCCCAGATCGGCAAGGCGTTTCGCAACGAGATCACCCCCGGCAACTTCATTTTCCGCACGCGCGAGTTCGAGCAGGCGGAGATGCAGTTCTTCGTGGAGCCCGGCAGCGACGACGAGTGGTTCGAGTACTGGAAGGCGGAGCGCATGGCGTGGCACGCGTCGCTCGGCATCCGCCCGGAGCGCCTGCGCTTCCACGACCACGGCCCCGACGAGCTGGCGCACTACGCCAAGGCCGCGGTCGACATCGAGTACGAGTTTCCCTTCGGGTGGAAGGAGTGCGAGGGCATCCACAACCGCACGGACTTCGACCTCGCGCGGCACCAGGAGTATTCCGGCAAGAAGCTGATGTACGTGGATTCGGGATCGGGCCAGCGCTTTCTCCCCTACGTGGTGGAGACGGCCGTGGGGGTGGACCGCACGCTCCTCATCGTCATGGCGGATGCGTACGCCGAAGAGGAGGTCGAGGGGGAGGAGCGCGTGGTGCTGCGTCTGGACGCGGGGCTCGCGCCCATCAAGGCGGCCGTCTTTCCGCTGATGAAGAAGGACGGACTCCCGGAGATCGCGACGAAGATCGTCGAGGAGCTGCGCAAGGCGTCGATCCCCTCCTTCTACGACGAGGCCGGCTCCATCGGGCGTCGCTACCGGCGGCAGGACGAGGCGGGCACGCCCTGGTGCATCACGGTGGACGGGCAGAGCGCGGAGGACGGCAGCGTGACCGTCCGCGACCGGGACAGCCTCGATCAGGTGCGGGTGGACGCGGGGCAGCTGCGCGGCTGGATCCAGGACAGGCTGGCGGGGGGGTGACCGGGGCGTGGCCGCCGGCGAGCGACCTCGGGGGGGAGAACTCGGGCAAGTGAATTCGGTTCAACACACGGGGAAGGAGAATCCGGATGAAGATGCGAATGGTGGTCGCACTGCTGGCGCTTGTGTTCGGGGCGCCTGCCTTCGGGATGCAGGCGGCGGGGGCGCAGGAAGCCCCGACCGCGAGCCCGCCCGTTCCGCAGACGTTCGACTGGCACCGCTCGACGCCGATTCCGGCAACGACCCCGTGGGGGCAGGCGATCGACACCGCGTCCACCCGGCTGATCCGCAGCTGGACCA
>JBBDIW010000087.1:6322-8499 GCA_040880165.1 Gemmatimonadota bacterium
CCGTGGGGGCAGGCGATCGACACCGCGTCCACCCGGCTGATCCGCAGCTGGACCACGATGCCCGAGTACACCAACCCGACGGTGGACCACCTCCCGGACCATCCGTCCGTCGTTTCGCCGACGCGCCACTTCGGAGCCCCTGTCGGTGAGCCGGGCACGCTCCACAAGGTGGACGAAATCTACGGGTACATGCGGGCGCTGGCGGGCAGTTCGCCGCGGGTGAGCTTCGAGCTGCTGGGGGAGACCGAGGAGGGCAACAACCTCGCGCTCGTCCAGGTGGGGAGCGAGCGGAACCTGGCGCGGCTCGAGAGCGTGAAGCGGGCGATGAACGCGCTGGCGGACCCGCGCGGGACGTCGGCCGACGAGGCGCGCCGGCTGATCGCGGAGATGCCCGCCATCTACACCTTCTACGCGGGGCTCCACTCGCCGGAGACGGGCCCCCCCGAGATGGTGATGGAGATGGCGTACCGGCTGGCGGTCTCCGACGACCCGATGATCCGTACGATCCGCGACAGCGTCGTCGTCTTCATTGTCCCCGCCGCCGAGCCCGACGGCCGCAACCGCGTGGTGGAGTGGCACCAGCGATACAACGCCGACGTCTACAGCACCGACGACCGGGTGCCCGGCCCGCCGTTCTGGGGGAAGTACATCTTCCACGACAACAACCGCGACGGGCTCCAGCTGAGCGCGCGCCTCACGCAGGAACTCACGCAGCTCTTCCTTGAGTGGAAGTTCCCGGTCGGTCACGACCTTCACGAGTCGGTCCCGTACCTGTACGTCTCCACCGGGACGGGGCCCTACAACAACACGGTGGACCCCATCACCGTCAGCGAGTGGCAGTGGTTCTCGAATTACGAGGTCACCCGTCTCACGGCGGAAGGCATGCCGGGCGTCTGGACCCACGGCTTCTACGACGGCTGGTATCCGGGCTACCTCCTCTGGGTCACGAACACCCGCAACGCCGTCGGGCGCTTCTACGAGACCTTCGGCAACAGCGTTCCCAACACGATGGAGCGCGAGCTGGGGGCGAACAGCACGCGGGTACACTGGTACCGGCCGAATCCGCCGCGCGAGAGCACGGTCTGGTCGCTGCGCAACAACACGAACTACATGCAGACGGGCTCGCTGAACGCGCTCTTCCTGGTCGCGCAGAATCGGTCCATGATCCTCGACAACTTCTGGAGGAAATCGAACAACGCGCTGGAGAAGGGGCGCAACGAGGCTCCGTTCGGCTACGTCGTCCCGGCGGACCAGGAGCGGAAGGCGGACGTCGCGTACATGCTGAACCTCCTGCGGCGGCAGGGCCTCGAGCTCCATCGCGCGACTGCGGACGGGACGTTCGGCGACGTCGAGGTGCGCTCCGGCGACTACGTCGTGCGCATGGACCAGCCCTACCGGAACTACGTCCTCACGCTGATGGAGCGGCAGGACTTTCCGGAGGACGCGCCGACGCCGTACGACGACGTGGCGTGGACCTTCCCGCTCATGTTCAACGTCACGGTGCATCCGGTGGACGACCAGGGTATCCAGGCGCACGGGATGACGGAGGTCACGGAGACGGTGGCGCTCGAGGGTACGCACCGGCGTGTAGCGGGGCGGAGGGCGTCCGACCTCGTGCACGTGGTCGTGCCGAACGCCTCCGCGCACCTCATGAAGGCGCGCTACGCGCTGGGCGACGTGCGGGTGCGGGTCGCCGAGGCGGCGTTCGGGGCGGGCGGGGAAGCGGTGGCCGCCGGAGCCTGGCTCGTGCGGGCGGGCGACGTCGACGAGGAGCGGATGCGCGCGTGGGGCGGCGAGCACGGAATGGACGTCTTCACCGTGGAGGCATCCGCGCTCGAGGACGTCGCGGCGCACGACATGACGCTGCCGCGCGTGGGGGTGCTGCACACCTGGGCGCGCACGCAGGACGCGGGGTGGACGCGCTTCACCTTCGACCAGGCCGGGATCCCGTACACGCTGCTGGCGGAGGACGCGCTCGCGGGGATGGAGCTGCGCGCCGACTACGACGTGATCGTGATTCCCAGCCAGGGCTCGCGCGCGAGCTCCAAGTCCATCCTCCAGGGGATCGACCCGAAGCACGGGCCGCTCGCCTACACGCGCACGGCGGACTTCCCCACGCACGGCTTCCCCATCGCCTCCGAAGACATCACCGGCGGCATGGGCTTCCTCGGTCTCGC
>JBBDIW010000087.1:8599-16137 GCA_040880165.1 Gemmatimonadota bacterium
ATCATCTCGACGCGGGAGCGCGCAGCGACGCGGACGACGAAGCCGTGGCGGCGGACTCGGTCTTCTGATCCGGGCCGGGCGCGGAGCGTGCGGCTCGCGCTTCGCGGCCCCTGATCCGACGGCCCCTGTTGGGTTCTTCCCCTTCCGCCTTATCTTCTCCGGCGGCCGGATCCGAAGTCGGCCGCCGGAATCGCATCCGTGGACCGCCAAGAGGAGAAGCCGAGTGGCAAGCAAGTCCCAGGTCTTCAGCTCCCGCTGGGGGATGCTCCTGGCCATGATGGGAATGGCGGTGGGGACCGGCAACATCTGGCGCTTCCCGAGAGTCGCGGCCTCGAACGGGGGCGGCTCGTTCCTGGTCGCATGGGTCGTCTTCCTGCTCCTCTGGTCGGTCCCGCTCCTCATCCTCGAGTTCGGGATGGGGAAGGGGAGCCGCTTCGGGCCGCTGGGCGCCTTCGTCAGGACACTGGGGCCGCGCTTCGCCTGGATGGGCGCGTGGGTCGCGTGGACCGCCACCGCGATCATGTTCTACTACAGCGTGGTCATGGGGTGGACGATCCGCTTCTTCTGGGCCTCGCTCACCGGCGAGATTCCCACGGCGGTGCCGGGCGCCTTCTGGGACACGTACGCCGGTTCGTCCGGCGCGGTGCTGACGCACGCCATCGCGATGGGGCTCGGCATCTTCGTCGTCTCGAAAGGCGTGAAGGGCATCGAAACCGCCGCGAAGATCCTGATTCCCAGCCTGGTGATCCTCGTCGTCGTCCTGGCGATCAAGGCGATCACGTTGCCGAACGCCTCCGCGGGCCTGGCCTTCCTCTTCACCCCCGACATCGCCGGCCTGCTGGACTACAACACCTGGCTCCAGGCGCTGACCCAGAACGCCTGGGACACGGGCGCCGGGTGGGGGCTGGTGCTCACCTACGCGGTCTACATGCGCACCCGCGAGGACACCGCGCTCAACGCGTTCGTGATCGGCTTCGGCAACAACGCGATGTCGCTGCTCGCGGGGATCATGGTGCTGTGCACCGTCTTCTCGATCATGCCGGGCGCCGCGGACGAGATCGTGGGCGCGGGCAACGAGGGACTGACCTTCATCTGGGTGCCGCAGCTCTTCGCGCAGATCGCCGGCGGGCAGTTCTTCATGGCGATCTTCTTCCTCGCCCTCGTCTTCGCGGCGTGGACCAGCCTGGTCGCGCTGATCGAGCTGGCGAGCCGGGCACTGATGGACCTGGGCGTGGAGCGCGGCAAGGCGATCGGCATCGTGGGGGTGGCGGGGCTGCTCTGCGGCGTCCCCAGCGCGCTCAACATGGACGTGTTCGGGAACCAGGACTTCGTCTGGGGGGTCGGACTGATGCTCTCCGGGTTCTTCTTCGCGTTCGCCGTGCTGCGCTACGGGGTCACGAAATGGCGGCAGGAGTTCATCAATACGGGCGACTCGGATATCCACATCGGCGCGTGGTGGGACTGGGCGATCCGTCTCGTCACGGTCCAGGCGGTCGTGCTGGTCGCCTGGTGGTTCTGGCAGGTGCGGGGCGGAGACTTCCTGGAAACGTGGAGCCTCTTCCGGACCTTCAACATCGGGACGACGCTCATCCAGTGGAGCATCATCGTGCTCCTCTTCCTCGCCGTGAACCGCTGGCTCGCCCCGGCGCGCGCGGTGGCGGAGTACACGGGTCCGCCGGATCCACTGAGCCGGGTGGACGAGTGAGCCTGCCACCAGTCCACGCGGTCCATTTCGCGGTCCACCGGTGAAGTTCGCGCAATTCGAACGGGAGGCACGACGCGCGTACGAGGAGATCCCCCCGGAATACCGGGAGGGGATCGATGGCCTCGCCGTGCTCCCCGACGCCCTCCCGCACCCGACTCTCGGCGGCATCTACACGCTCGGCATGTGCCTGACCGAGTCGTACCCCTCCGGGTGGAGCGGCCCCGAGACCACCCGCTCCACCGTCGCCCTCTACCACGGCTCCTTCGAAAAGCTGGCCCGGCAGGACGAGCGCTTCGACTGGGAGGGGGAGCTCTGGGAGACGCTGACCCACGAGCTGCGCCACCACCTGGAGTCGCTCGCGAACGAGGACCAGCTCGAGGCGGTGGACTACGCCCTGGACGAGACCTTCAAGCGCGGCGACGGGCTGGATTTCGATCCGTGGTACTACCAGTCGGGGGACCAGGTCTCCGAGGGCATCTTCCGGGTGGAGTACGACTTCTACATCGAGACGGAGTGGTCGCCCGAGCGGGACTTCCGCGACGGGCGGGTCCCGTTCCGGTGGCACGGTCAGGGCTGGAGCATTCCGCTCCCGGAGGACCCCGCAGATGTCCACTTCATCTGGATCGACGGGATCGACGTGGGGCCCGGCACCCTGCAGCTCGTGCTCGTTCGCAAGCGTCCCTTCCTGGACAACCTCCGCGCCGTCTTCAAGAAGGAACCGCCGGAGGTGGCCGAGTCCGAGGCGGTGGCGGAACTCGAAGATGGACGGACGGAAGAGAGCAACCCCTGATGGCGATCCACGATGCATACGCCCGCTTCACCCCGTACGAACTCTCCATCCCCGGACGGGAGTTCGCCGACGAGCACTTCCCCCGCATCGCGGACGAGGGCGAGGCGCGGGACGCCGACCTGAGCGACCCGGATGCCTTCGTGATGCTCTCCGCCGCGGGCGCCGCGCTCCGGGAAATCCGGGGAGAGGAGGACGATCCCGCGCTCATCGAGCAGTACGGCGACCTGCTCTTCCACGGCTTCCACTTCTGGCGGAGCGGCGAGCCGTTCTACCTGCTGGAGACCGGTGTCGCACGCTACCTCGTCGAATCGGAGCCCGAGGCCGCGGGGTGGACGCCCTCCGTTCCGTCCGTCGGCGGCTACGTCCAGCTTCCGTGGCACCTCTTCTGGGCCCACTCGGAGGACGAGAGCCCGGTCGAGCCGCTGGACGGCTTCTTCTGGACCCGCACCCCCGACGACACGCTCACCCTTCTGGCCGCCATGGGGATGCGGGAGGACCGTCCCGGCCTCGGCGTGATTCCCCTTCCGCCGCTCCCGATGGAGGAAGTCGGGGAGTGGATCTCGGAGCGGGCGCGGGACCCGGAGGGGGACGCGGGTGACGGGGGCGACGAGCGCGGCGCCGATGGCGAGGCCGGCTCGACCGGAGAGGCCGTCGGAGCCGACTTCCGGAGTCTCCTCCCCGGCGGGGAGATCGACCGCCTCTACTCCGTCGTCACCGCCGGCGAGATCGTGAAGCTCGCCGCGCTCGTGCTCTGGTACCTGGAGGTGTTCGGCGACGCGGTCGGACCGGAAGAGAGGACGGCCCGCGACCCCGAGAGCGACGGACCGCTCGCCAGCGCGCTCCCCTTCCGTCGCGTGCGGCTGGGAGACGGGTAATGAGCGCGCCCGTGCGTCCTTCCGGGCGGGAGTCGAAGGCGAGGAAACGTGCCCGGGCGGCGGAGATCTTCGAACGGCTCGAGCGAGAGTACCCGGCCGCACACTGCGCCCTCGACCACCGCAACGCCTTCGAGCTCACCGCCGCCACGATCCTCTCCGCGCAGTGCACGGACGTCCGCGTGAACATGGTTACGCCCGAGCTCTTCCGGCGCTTTCCGGGGCCCGAGGATCTCGCCGGTGCGCGCCAGGAGGACGTGGAGGAAATCATCCGATCGACCGGATTCTTCCGCAACAAGGCGAAGAGCCTCATCGGCATGGCGGAGGCCGTTGCGGATCGGCACGGGGGGGAGGTTCCGCGCACGATGAAGGAGCTCGTCCGACTCCCCGGCGTAGGCCGGAAAACCGCCAACGTGGTTCTCGGCAACGCCTTCGGACTGGACGAAGGGGTCGTCGTCGACACGCACGTCAAGCGCCTCTCCACGCGCCTGGGCTTCACACGCGAGAAGACGCCGGAGAAGATCGAGGAGGATCTGGCCGAGCTCTTCCCGCGCGAGCGGTGGACGATGCTCGCCCACCTGCTCATCTTCCATGGGCGGGAGGTGTGCGTGGCGCGGAAGCCGAAGTGCGAGCTGTGCGTTCTGTCGCCACTCTGCCCTTCGTCCCGCGTCTGAAATGCGCCGCGCGGCCGTGGCGTCGCGCGTACGTCCGAACGACCCGGGCGCTTCGAGCGCCTCGATTCCCCAACAGGAGAAGTTCCCTGATGCCCGATCGGAAAGAAGCCGTCGCCCTGCTGGAGACGTGGGTGGAGAACGAAGGCCTGCGCAAGCACATGTACGCCGTCGAGGCCGCCGTCCGCTTCTATGCGCGCAAGCTCGGCGAGGACGAGGAAACGTGGGGACTCGCCGGGCTCCTGCACGACCTGGACTGGGAGAAGCACCCGGAGCGGCATCCGCTGGAGGCCGTCGACGCGCTGCGCGAGCTCGGGTATCCCGAGGAGGTGCTCCATGCGATCCTGGCGCACCGCGCCGACTTCACCGGCGTGGACCCCGAGACCCTCCTCGACCGGGTGCTCTTCGCGTGCGACGAGCTGAGCGGGCTCGTCTACGCCTGCTGCCTCGTGCGCCCGAACGGGATCGACGACCTGAAGCCGAAGTCCGTCGTGAAGAAGCTGAAGGACCGTGCGTTCGCGGCGGGGGTGGACCGGGACGAGGTCCTGCGCGGCATGGAGATGATCGGCATCGAGCGCAACGAGCACATCCAGAACGTCATCGACGGACTGCGCGAAGTGGCGGACGCGCTCGAGATCCGGGGCAGGGACCTGGCCGCAGGATGACGCGAGTTCCCCGCCCCATCATCGAGCCGTTCAGGATCAAGGTCGTCGAGCCCATCCGGATGACCACGTGGGAGGAACGCTGCTGGTACCTGGAGGACGCCGGCTACAACGTCTTCAAGCTGCGTTCCGACGACGTCCTGCTGGATCTTCTTACCGACAGCGGGACCTCGGCGATGAGCGCGGGGCAGTGGGGCGCCGTGATGCAGGGGGACGAATCCTACGCCGGAAGCCCTTCGTTCTTCCGCTTCGAGGAGGCGGTGCGGAGGATCTTCGGCTTCGAGCACGTGCTTCCCACCCACCAGGGGCGCGCGGCCGAGCGCATCCTCTTTTCCACCGTCTGCTCGGCGGGCGACGTCGTCCCGAACAACACGCACTTCGACACCACCCGGGCGAATGTCGAGGCCGCGGGTGCGCGCGCGGTGGACCTTCCGATGCCGGAGGGGCTGGTTCCCTCCACCTTCCACCCGTTCAAGGGGAACATGAGCGTGGCGGGGCTCGAGGCGCTCATCGAAGAGGTGGGTGCCGACGCGATTCCGCTCTGCATGATCACCGTGACGAACAACAGCGGGGGCGGGCAGCCGGTCTCGATGCGGAACATCCGCAGGGTGTCGGAGGTGTGTCGCGGGCACGAGATCCCGTTCTACATCGACGCCTGCCGCTTCGCGGAGAACGCGTACTTCATAAAGCTGCGCGAGGAAGGATACGCGAACGTCTCGATTCCGGAGATCGTGCGGGAGATGTTCAGCTATGCGGACGGCTGCACGATGTCCGCGAAGAAGGACGGCCTGGCGAACATCGGGGGATTCCTCGCCACGAACGACGAGGCCCTGGCGAGCCAGGAGCGGAACCTCCTCATCCTGACGGAGGGGTTTCCCACCTATGGCGGCCTGGCGGGACGGGACCTGGACGCGGTGGCGGTGGGGCTCCAGGAAGTGTTGCACGAGGATTACCTGGACTATCGCATCGCCTCCGTGCGGTATCTGGGCGAGAACATCTCCAACGCGGGCGTTCCCATCGTCCAGCCGCCGGGGGGGCACGCCATCTACATCGATGCCGCGGCCTTCCTCCCGCATGTCGACCCGCTCGAGCTTCCCGGGCAGTCGCTGGTGGCGGAGCTGTACCTCGAGGGCGGGATCCGCGCGGTCGAAGTGGGGACCGTGATGTTCGGGAGGAAGGATGCGGCGACGGGCCGGGATCTGCCCGCGCCGATGGAGTTGGTGCGTCTGGCGATTCCGAGGCGCGTGTACACGCAGAGCCACGTGGATTTCATGGTCGACGTGATCATCGACGTCTGGGAGCGTCGCGAATCGATCGGCGGCTTCCGCTTCACGTACGAGGCCGACGTGCTGCGGCACTTCACGGCGAGCTTCGAGCCGCTCTATCCGATCGGGGAAGCGGGGTGAGGGAAGGGCGCCTGGCCCACTGTGACCTCACCACCGGCGGGCAGCCGTCCGGCTCCCGTCCACCGGCTCCCGCCCCGGCGCCGCCCCTGCCGGGGGGGCGGTTCGGGGACCTCCCGACACCCCGTTCCACCTTGCCATCCCCCCCGCCTTGCCTCAACTTACCACGCTGCAGAGTGCCATGGCGGATCGGCCGATCCTCTTTCCAGTCGGAGCGTGAATGACCGCAGCCACATGGATCACAATGATCGCCATCCTCGCCTTCGTGTGGGGCGGCTTCGCCGTCGCCATCTCCATCGCGGTCCGCAAGGAATCAGGGAAGAGAAAGATCGATCGTGCCTAGACGCAACGACATTGAAACGATTCTGATCCTCGGCTCGGGGCCCATCGTCATCGGGCAGGGGTGCGAGTTCGACTATTCCGGGACCCAGGCGGTGCGCGCGCTGAAGGAAGAGGGATACCGGGTCGTGCTGGTGAACTCCAATCCGGCCACGATCATGACAGACCCGGACCTCGCCGATCGCACCTACATCGAGCCGCTCACGCCGGACTGGGTCGAGCGGATCATCGAGCGGGAACGCCCCGACGCGCTTCTCCCCACGATGGGCGGACAGACCGCGCTCACCATCGCGATGGCGCTGCAGGAGAACGGTGTGCTCGAGAAGTACGGCGTCGAGCTCATCGGGGCCAACGCGCGCTCCATCGAAATGGCCGAGGACCGCGAGCTCTTCACCAAGGCGATGGCGCGCATCGGGCTCACCGTCCCTCACGGGGGCTTCGCCGAGTCGATGGACGAGGCGCTTCAGGTCATCGAGGACACCGGCTACCCGGCCATCATCCGCCCGAGCTTCACCCTGGGCGGAACGGGCGGGGGCATCGCGTACAATCGCGACGAGTTCGAGGCGGCGGTGCGACGCGGGCTGGACGCCTCGCCGATCGGCGAAGTGCTCATCGACCGCAGCGTCATCGGCTGGAAGGAGTACGAGCTCGAGGTCGTGCGCGACGGCGCGGACAACGTCATCATCGTCTGCTCGATCGAGAACTTCGACGCCATGGGCGTGCACACGGGCGATTCCATCACCGTCGCCCCCGCGCAGACGCTCACCGACGTCGAATACCAGAAGATGCGCGACGCCGCGATCGCCATCATCCGCGAGATCGGGGTCGAGGCGGGAGGGTGCAATATCCAGTTCGCGGTGAGCCCGCACACCGGCGAGCTGCTCGTCATCGAGATGAATCCGCGCGTGTCGCGTTCCTCCGCCCTCGCCTCCAAGGCGACCGGCTTCCCCATCGCGCGCGTGGGGGCGAAGCTCGCGGTGGGATATCTCCTGCACGAGCTCCCGAACGACATCACGAAGACCACCCCCGCCTCGTTCGAGCCGACGCTCGACTACGTGGTGGTCAAGTTCCCCCGCTTCGCCTTCGAGAAGTTCGC
>JBBDIW010000088.1:0-2579 GCA_040880165.1 Gemmatimonadota bacterium
CCCCGACGGCCTCGCGTCGGGGCGGGACGGCCCGGCATCGGAACGAGGTGGATTCGCGTCGGGACGGGAGGGGCTGCGCGACGGCGGCGGTTGTGCGGAGCCGCCGCGCGGAGCGGGTGCAGAGGGCCGCGCCCGCGGGGGCGACGGGGTACCGGGTGGAGGTCGCCGCTCCAGCACCGGCCGGTTCCGCTCCCCGGTCGCGGGAGGCGGAGTCGCGGCCGGAGGCGGTGTCCGCGGGTTCGCCCGTGCGGGAGGCACGGAAGGAGCGGAAGGAGAACCGGCGCCGGGCGATCGCGCGGGCGCCCCGGCATCCGGAGCTCCCGTGACCGGAGCCCTCCGCTCCGCAGCGCCGCCCGGAACGGGGGGAATCGTCGGCACACCCGGCAGTCCCGTCGCCCCGGCGCGGGGAGGGGCAGCAGCCCCTTCTCCCGTCCACCGACGCAGAATCGCCTCGGAAGGGCGGGAGGGCGCGCCGGACTCCGGACGAGGCAGAGCGCGCCCCTCCGCCCGCTCGGGAACGATGCCCCGTCGCTGCGTCTCGCCCGTGAGACCCCGCCCGCCGGCTTCGTCGCCGCTGCGGAGAGGCGTCGGAGCGCCCCGCCCTGCGGCTCCGGAGGCCTGGGGTCTGCGCTGAACAACCGGAGTCCCCGGCTCTCCCGCCGCCCGCTCCTTGAACACGAACTGGGGCTGCCGCGGCGCGGGGGGGCGCACGTAGACGACGCGGCTTCCGCGGTAGCGCGTGCTCGGATAGAAGTAGGGGTCGTTGTAGACCACGACCCGGAAGCTGCGGCAGCTGTAATGGTACGGATTCCAGGACGAGAACGACTGGTAGCCGTGGCAGTCGTAACAGAGGAAGCGCGGATAGGAATACGTCTGTCCCACGTGATACGCCGAGAAATCCAGTGCGTACTCCTGGTATTCCCAGTCCGGAATCAGGAGGGCGACGTAATCGTCCATCGCGACGTACGGATCGGAGTACACCTGCTGCCCCACGCGGCTCAGGTCCCACGCCCCGCTGCGCGCGGAGTAGCGGAATGCGGAGAAATCCAGGGGCGTCGGGGAAGCGACGATGAAGAAGTAGCCGACGCCCGGCGGGTCGGAGACGTGCCAGTAGGGGGAGTCCGGAAAAAGCAGGCGATAGTCCCGTTCGCCGCGGGCCCTGTGCACGTCCGTCGCCGAGCCGGGGTAGGCGATGCGCACGCCGCCGTTCGTGTCGATCTGGAAGATGGCGATGTAGGCATCTTCCGAAACGCGGTAGTAGATGCGCGTCCGCTCGCCGGGGCGGAGCACGGGGTCCACGCCGCGATCGAGCCAGACCCGGGCCTCGAGAGGACCATGTTCCCTCGCGTACTCCTGCCCCCGGGCGGACTCCGGTGGAAGGATACCCGCCCCCGCGAGGACCAGCACCAGTGCGATGATCCGCCCATCGATCGAGGACCTCACCATCAACACCTTCCGAACGGGAAGCCACGCACACCCGCGAATTCGGGCGCGGGACGTCGGGCCACTTGAGGAGCAGCCTTCATGCCAGTCGGCGCGCCGCCGGATGTGGCGTGCTTATTGCCTTTTCACCCCGTCGATGACAGGATATGCCCAGGAAGTGACCCCTCGAAAGGACAGTCGCCGACCGGTGGACAGGACAGGGCGGGGACGCCTTCCTGCTCCAGGGTGGCGACCGTATCTGTTGTTCGCCGCGTGCCGGAAGTGTAGCTTCCGCCGCCCATGAATGACTCGCAGACCCCAGACGCCGGGACCCGTCGGCCCGATCTGCTCGATCCGTCCGCGCTGGCGCGATTCGGCGGCGTGGAGTTCATCGCCCGGAAGGTCGTGGAAGGCTTCCTGATGGGGCTCCACCGGTCGCCCCACCGGGGATTCTCGGCCGAGTTCGCCGAGCTGCGCGCGTATCAGCCGGGCGACGACCTGCGCTACATCGACTGGCGGATGTTCGGTCGCTCCGACCGGTACTACGTCAAGCAGTTCGAGGAGGAGACGAACCTGCGCGCCTACCTCCTCATCGACGTCAGCACGTCGATGGGGTGGAGCTCGAATCCGGACACGCTCCCCACGAAGATGTGGTACGCGAAGCACCTCGCGGCTTCGCTCGCCCTCATTCTGCTGCGACAGGGGGACGCCGTCGGCTTCTCCGCATTCGACGACCGGGTCCGCGCGCGCCTGGCGCCCGGTGGCGGACAGAAGCAGTGGCACGAGATGGTGCGCCGCCTGGAGCCGCTGGAAGCCCGGGGCCGCTCCGAAGCGCACTCGGCGCTCAAGGACATCGCGATCCGGCTGCGCAAGCGCGGGCTCGTGATCCTGATCTCCGACCTGCTCGTGGACGCGGAAGAAACCCGGCGGGCACTTCGCTTCCTCCGCCACCGGGGGCACGAGGTGCTGGTGCTCCACGTGATAGACCCGGGCGAGCGGGACCTGCCGACCACCGGGGACGTGCGCTTCTTCGACCCCGAAAGCGCGGACGAGCTTCAGGTGAGCGTCGCCGACATGCGATCGGAGTACCGGGAGGCGGTGGCCGAAGCGCTGAAGGAGTGGGAGCGCTCCCTCCGTCCTCACGGGATCGAGTACGC